>NZ_CP006372.1 GCF_001442755.1 Aureimonas sp. AU20
TTATAAATGAACAAGCACGAATGGGATAATCTGAAGGATTTCCTATTCGTGCTGTTTGGCCGCCTTTAAATTATTCTTCTCGTGGAAAGACTGGTCGTGTTTTTCCATCGCCGCTGCGAATGGTGAGTGTTGCGTATACGATATTAGACATCGAACGCATATTTCCGATATGTCTTATCATCTGGCTTCATTGGCACCGGTTTGCCGGTCACGGTCTTGTTCATGAGCAGGCATAAACTCGATCTCTTGGCGCGCGAAGCCTTTGCGGCCCTCTCGCTCCACGAGAAGAACGCCTACCTCCAGGGTGTGGTCAAGGAGATCCAGACTGCCCGCGCAGAAGCGTTCGAGCCTCTGGACAAGGATGCGCTAAGCCGCCTGCGCCGCTTCTACTCGCGCCGCAGCTTTGCCGATCTCCAACTCGAAAAGATCGCCAACGAGCGCCTGCGGGCCGCTATGGGGAAATGGGGCGAAGCCATTCACCTAGGCGAGGTTCAGAAGGCCATCACGCACGAGGCGCCTAGCCAAGTTCGCCCTATCAAGCGGGCTGCGCCGCTCGATGACGATCAGCTCTCCTTCTTTGTCCCGACGGTGCATGACGCGCCGGTCAAGGACGATCTCAACCTGATGGATATCGCCCCCTTCTCGTTGTCGAAGACCGTCAAGGGCGGCGTTTTGCGATACGAATTGAAGGACAGCATCGTCACGATCGAAGGCGGTGCCGAGGTCGGACTGGCGACAGCCTACGACTACGACATCTTCATCAACATGGTTTCGCATCTCGCGGCCGAGATGCGCGACTATGGGATCGCTCAGAAAAAGGGGTTGCGGCCGACTATTCCCGCTCGCGTCTATCGCCCTGCAGCAGCTGAGCTTTTGAAATTCTGCCGGCGCGACCTCGGGGGCAAGCAATATCTAGAACTGGAGAAGGCTCTCGATCGCCTGCAGGCTACGCGCATCAAGATCACCAATCTGAGTGATGGGAAACGTCGTGAGACCGAAGCCTTTCCGCTCATTGGGCATTTCAAGGTCGTATCGCGCACTGTCCAGGACAAGATTGATCAGGTCGAGATCGAGATCCCGGGCTGGGTCTATGAAGGCGTTGTCACCCCTTCTGGGAAGCCATCGATCCTGACGCTCAATCCCGATTATTTCCTGATTGCCCGCCCCCTAGCAAAATTCATCTATCGTCTCGCACGAAAGACTGCTGGAGAAGGAGAGGCCTTTTACCGCGTCGACGACGTTCACGTGCGGAGCGGCTCGCGATTGCCACCTCATAAATTCGCACAAGCACTCGAACGATTGGTCGAGGGAACGAAGGAGGATCCTCTTCCCGACTATAATTTGGAGTTGCGAAAAGGGGATAGAGGGCAAGTGCTCTATATGAGCAAGCGATTGGACACGATGACCGAGATCAGCGGGAAGGACTGACAAAACACCGTACTTCAGTCCGCGATGGTTTGACAAAAAGAGGCTGCAGCTTTCACTGCGCCATGTCAAAATGCCGTACATCAGTCCGAGCAGCTTTGACAAAATGGCCTGCGTGGCCTTCTCCAAGAACTGCCAAAACGCCGTACATCAGTCCGCCCGGTTTTGACAAAAATTCTGGCGCTTGCAATCGATCAACGTCCTTCTGGTGAAAGGCTAAACCGTACATCACTGCCAAAAAAACCGTACATCATTCTGTCAACGCCGTACATCATTCCGTCAAAACCGTACATCACTCCCAAAATCACCTTTAAGGCTTTGATTCAATAAGGATATTTTCTCTAAAACTAAAGAAAAAACTAGAAAAACGTCCAAAAACCTCCAGCGCGCGAATTTTGACAAAAATGACGGAATTTTCCGGGGCTGGTTTTTTCGAAGAAAAAGCCCCGCTTAGCCCCGGCAATGGACCTCAGAACTCTCAGAAATCAGCCCGACGAGATGCACGTCGTAGTCTGTAGCAGACCCTAGATCAGTGAACGCCTAGTCACATAGATCAGCTGGAATTGTCCTCTTTGAAGAGACATCCAAGGATCCCATCGTCTCTGCTAAGACCCCTCTTTACCTCGCTTGAGTCATGACGCTCCTGCGTTGCGTCGCTCGTGCATCATGCACCCCAGAGAGGGTTCTCGAATGAATAGATAGTTCGCCTTTCACCGACCAAACAAGCTCGCCCCTGTGCTTCGAAAAGCGGGCCTGGAAGAAGCTTGGCACGTTGCGGTAGGAAATGAGCGATACCCTGCGAAGACGCACGGGAGGGCGATTTTGGCAATTTATGAAGCCACCCAATGGCTGGTCTGCGCCGAGGCAATCAATTTCGACGTCATAGCGTTTTAAATTAACATCGGTGAGTCGGTTAAAACTAGGTTCGATGAGTTACGGGCCGGAGATAACGAAGGGCGCAATGGTGGCCCTAATCGCGGTTTCATCGCGCTCTGCTTCTCTCATCAGGCGTTACCTTCATTGCAATCTCAGGCAAATTGCGGCTCCTGAAAAGCAGGTTCAGGCTTTCGACAAAAAGGTCGCCGATTGGGGTTCCCTCATTGGCGGAGAGGATCTTCAGAGCGCGATGCGTTTCCTCGTCCACCTTCGCAAGAACGGCTTTGTAAGACGTCGTCTGATCACGAGTTGCAGAGCGCGGAGCGCCCTCGAGGGTCTGCTGCTCGACTTCGACTGAGGCAATCACTCCACCCTTCTTCGGGGCAAGGCTGGCAATGCTAGGTCGCTTCGTCACTTCATGCGCTCCTTCAACTCGCGCCACAAAATCACACACTCTCGCGCAGCCTTCCCCTCTGGCTCGTATTCGCCGGCGCTCGATCCAGACAGGAGGGCATGGGAGAAGGCTGCACGTTGCCCGATCGTCGCCTTACAGACGTCTACTGGCAGACTGGCGAGGTAACCCCTCGCCTCCTTCACAATCGAAGCCTCGCCACCTGTCATGCCCGGAGGCGCACCAGTGATGACTGCGATGGCTGGCTTCTTCAGCGTCCGCGCCATGCTGATCGTGCTTTCGGCAGCTCGCAGATCAAAAAGGCTCGGACGAACGGGGATCAACACAAGGTCGGCTAGGCGCATGGCCTCGGAGATCGACGCCTCGTTGTGCGGCGGTAGATCGATGATGCTCCAGGCGAACCCTTCGGCATGAGCGGTTTCGGTAACCCCACGGATCCCGTTCTGGGGTGCTGCCACGACATAGGGGCGCTCAGCTTCCCGCAGTTCGTACCAAGCCGAAGCCGATCCCTGAGGATCGGCGTCTACGATGACGCATCCACCATCGGCATCAGCGAGACCCGCTATATGAACGGCCGTGGTGGTCTTGCCCGAACCGCCTTTGCGGCTCGCTATCGCCAACGTTTGCACTTCTTCACCGTTCCACTATTTGACCGTTTAACCGATTTACAGAAGAAGCTTGTTCAAACCTGGATCGCGCCCTCGAAGGTGCATTGCAATGGACGATCTGATCGACATTGAGTCGTCGCATCTTCGCGACACACTTGAAAACTCTGGAGTCAGCGCGGAGATCCTCGCCAAGAGCAACCGCCGAAAACTCGTCCCACATGATCGAGCAAAGTACCGCTGGCGCAACCAGATTGAGCGCCTCTTCAAAAAGCCGAAGAGGTTACAAGGCGACGCCGCCTGCTAAGACATAATCCCTAAATAATATATTTAATTATCAATATCGCATCATTTTCTCCATCTAGTATTGTGCGGTTTAAAGTTGATTTTTTAGGGCAGAGAGGCTGCTTATTGAAACGAGAAAATCTGTTTGTCGAGAAAAACCAGTTTTTCTTAGAATGGCCTTTACATGCGTCCTGACCGTGTTTTCTGAAGTACTTGTCTCTTGAGCGATTTGATTTACATTCAAACCGATGCTGAGCTTGGAAGCAATGACTGCTTCAGTAGCAGTCAAGTCGTACAGCCAGCGGAGGAATTCTGGCGCCGCGCCAGCGTTCTCCCTCGGCTGTGCGAGCACAAGAAGCGTAGCATCGGAGCCGAGAAGATCCATCGCTTGGCGGCAGGCTGGAACGGTGTGAAGCACGCCGACAACTCCTTCACTAGACGTGACGGGGATGGAGCGCACAATTGGATTGTCCGAACTCGTAGTTGACAACGCCTGTTGCAAAGCTTTGTCTGCTCGTCGATCAGCTAAAGATATGCGACCCAAGGCGCGTGTGATGAATACGGTGTCGATCAAGTCATCGAAAAGGGCGTTCGTCGCCAATAATCCCTTGCCCCGCTGTATAACAGCCGCTGGGATGCCAATCATCTGTAGCGCAGCGGTGGTGTTTGCCGCCACGCGCATTTTCAATCGACTTGTCAGCGAAACAGACCGACTGAGGTGAGGGCGCAGATGGTCGAGCCAGCCAATATCTGTCGGCGTAAAATAACCCGCTTTCATACCTCGATCGACTGAGAAAACTGCGAGATCGCCCTTAGCGCCTGAAATAACCGTAGCGGCCGTATAAACTATATCATGCGGGCGAAGGAAGTCTTGAACAATCGGCAGCGAGTCGTACTCACCGTTTGCAACGTCGCTATCCTGGATGAAGCCAGGGTGCGCGCGGCTGATCAAGCCGTCCAGTCGCGGATTCTTCTCAGCCCATCCGCCAGCGATGTAGGCTTCCATAATCGGTCGCGTACTCGCGGGTGCATCCCAAGTCAGTTGGCCGTCCGAGAGAGTAAACAGGGATCCACCGCGGGCATTCATTCTGCGTGCCATGCGATCGATAACCTCTGGCCATGTCTCAGGTATGAGAGCAGCGGTGTAGATTAGCTCGATAAGCTCGGCTTCGTACGTGTCCATAGGCATTCCCTAACGGTATGATGTCGAAAAGTTCTCATCAAAACGTTTGCATCAAGTTTATACCAACCCACTGTTAAGACCTGGTTTGTAACGCATTCGGTCAAGTTTATGAACTGCTTCATGGCGCGACGTCCCTGGATCAACTGCCCGACGTTTCGACGGTTGGTAGATAGCCGCACCACAGCGCACTTCTTCCACCAACAGCTTTGAGACATCGGCGCCCGGCTGCCGTTCAAGAGCGGCTGCCTGAAGCTTCTATCGCCTGCCCGGGCCTGATCACCCATAACTGCAATCGGGTCGAGCGACCTTGGATCCGGCTAAAGCGTAGCGCGCCATCGTCACGTGCTACCAGGACCGCCGCCAGCTTCCTCTGTCTCGCTGCCGCTCCCGACGGCGTTGAACGCTAACGGATTCTGATCGCAAAACGTTTTTCATGTCGGATAATTGTCCGATCAAGGAGGTAGGGTCTGCCATGCGCCTCGCACCGATGGATCGTGCTAAACGATAAAACGGTATTTAGAAAAATCGGTTAAACAGTTATAATTAAATTATTTAACCAAGATGCGTTGCGTCATCTAAGCCGTTTGCATCTCACGGCTGCTTTGGTGAGGATCATTACCTCAACCTGATTTCTAGGATCAGATATAACCGTACCGAGCGTAGACGGCTCAGAAATGGCCTTGCCATCTCCCGTCATAACGGCGAGGCGTCAGGGCCTCCCTAGCAATGACGCGAAAGGCAAGCGGAGCGACATACGACGTTGTCGCCTTGCCCCAGGCTGATGCTTTCCTTCACACGGTGCCTGGCTTTGTCCAGAGAACTCGCTTATCGTACACACCTAGGTGCCATCGAACCGAGTCGCTGCCATGAATGCATCCAGAAGCCGAGCCGCTGACAATGCCCGTATCCGCGCACGTCGTCGTGCGGAGGGTCTGACCGCGATCGAAGCGATACTGCATCGTGACGACGTTGCGTTGCTGGACGAGCTCAAGGCACATCTAGGCGTTGGCTCTCGTTCGGAAGTCCTGCGCATCCTGATCGCGAAGGCTGACCGCACCACTCTTTCACCGGCCGACGTAGCAATGCTCTCTCAGAGCGCCGCATGACGCCGGCCCACCTCAAGACGGAGACGCCATAGGCAGAGAAAAGGCCCCGAAGCGGGAGCCGCCTGGAGCCTAATCTGAGTTCGTGGATGTCCTCAGAATTACGCCCCTTCGCCTTCATCGTCAAATGAAATCGCGGCTTCCCGCCACGGCCTCGCTTTGCCTTCGCGCAGGAGAGACCAGTGACGGCAGAACGATACCGTGCGCCCCTACGCCAGGGAGCGCGAGCGGCTGGGTATGGTCATGATGGCCACACCCTAACGGACCTCTTTGCGCTCGCTGGAGGATCATCCAGTGAGCCGCATCCCGACTTCCTCGCCCGGGCCGCCATTTGGCGCGACCATGCGGCGGGCCTGATCTCACGCGCCGAGGCTTCGCGCCGGTCAGCAGCGATCGGCGCCATGGTTGCCTCGCCCCAGCCTGAAGCCTCGTTGCGTTTGAAACGCAGTCAGCGCCCCCGCCATGCGCGTCCTTCTCCGAACGAGAGCCGCCAATATGCCGGCGACATGGCAACGACGGCTGCTCGTGACGATCGGCTCACGCCAAACGCCAAAGCCTTCCTGCAGGTGCTCCGTGCTCGATGCGGAAAGGGCAGGGAGACGACCATCACTAAGGGCACGATGGGCGCTGTGATGGCGCGCTCGGCTCGCACGATCCGCCGTTACCTCGTGGACCTCGTGCGTTTTGGCTATGTCGAGCTGGAGACGCGCCGGAATGCCCAGGGGCTTCATCTCGGCCTCACGGTGCGGATCACGGAGAAGGTGCTGCCGTTCTTCGAAGAGGCGAAGGGGCTGGCACGGTGGCTGGCCGAGACCCCCAAGGCGGCATTTCTCCCTTTTTCCGGGTCGGTTCTTTCAGGAAAAGCAGGGGTGACACTCCTGACACCCAAAAACCAATCTCTCAATCATCCCTCTTATCAGGCCCGCAAAACGGGCGATAGAACGGCATCGAAGATCGGGTTTGGGGCGAACGCCGCGCCAATCTGAAAGTGCGAGAAATCCGAGCCACCAATCGCAGAGCGTTTTTCGTACTGGATAAAGCTCCGATCGAGAAAGCACAGGCCGACACATGCCTTGCGTTGATGGACTTGTTAAATGATGAAACGGTAAATTGATAAATCGGTTAAAGAGTGATAAATTTATAATTAACGGAATATTTGACGCGATTTAAGCTGTTTGAATTTTTCGGTTTGCGTTGCCGAGAAATTCGGATCGGGTCCGTGCCAATCCCGCTCGATCACTTCCTCGACTAAGGATGCCAGCCCCTTGGCGTGATGGAATCCATAAGCAGAAGGGGACGTTTCCACCTTCGGGAACTTGGCCTTGTGCGTTGCCATCAACCTTCTCAGATTGATAGCACCATCGCTTCGACTCGGGGTCGCCACCATGTCAGCTGTCACGATCCGCAATCTTCCCGACGAGACGCATCGTGCGCTGAAGTTGCGCGCGGCGCAGCACGGCAGGAGCGCCGAGGCAGAAATGCGTGCCATTCTCGAGGCAGCTGTGCGCCCCGAGACCCGCCTTCGGCTTGGCACCACTCTATTCGAACTTAGCCGGAAGGCCGGTTTGACCAATGCGGATATTGACGCGCTCAATGGGGCGAGGAAACAGGCACCAGCTGAACCGATTGCGCTCGGATGATCCTTCTCGTCACGAACGTCATCTCGGAAACGATGCGGCCGGAGCCGAACCTGGCAGTTCTGCGTTGGATCGATGAGCAGTCCGCCGACACGCTTTACCTCTCCAGCGTGACGATTGCCGAACTCTTGTTCGGCGTGGCCTCCTTGCTTGACGGCCAGCGGCGGCGGCGCCTCACTGCGGCCCTGAACGGCCTCCTACCGCTTTTCGAGGGCCGCGTGCTGCCATTCGATACCGAGGCAGCTCGGCACTATGCCGATCTGGCCGTTAAGGCCCGCACCGCCGGTCGAGGTTTTCCGTGTTGGACGGGTACATCGCCGCAGTTGCAATCTCGCGCGGCTTCATCGTCGCCACCCGTGATCGAAGTGCCTTCGATGTTGCTGACGTTGCCATGATCGATCCGTGGGAGGCCCGTGGCTGAGAGGGGTCTTCAGATTAAAGATAGCAAGGCGACCTCTGGGCCGTGCTTGCTGTCTAGCGCACTGGTGGCACAGTGGCTTCGAGGAGAAGACGGCGCCGGCTAGAATGCGAGATTGGTCGACATGACAGGTTCAGGGGGTGGGGATCGCGCTCTGGTCGTTGCGCTCCTCAAGCTCCTAAAAGGGTCTCGGCCATAAAGGGTGACGATCACGAACGCTAATTGCAATCGCGGTCGATCCTTTCCCACAGATTGGGGGAAGACGCTCATAGGGATTGCAAAACTCGACGCCCATCGGAGCAAAACCCTTAGCGTTCCGGGTCAGAAGAGTGAGGCCTCGCGCATGGGCCGTTGCAGCGATCGCGACGTCCGCAAATCCGGGATCGCTTCCAGCGTCTCGGGCACGATCCATTGAGAGGAGCTGCTGCCTGTGCGGCGGCGAGATCGAAGGGTAAGATACAGGCCGCATACAGGTGTTCGATCGTCAGCCACCAGTCTCGCAGGGCGCTTGCTTTGCTAGATGCGCCTTTGCGTTCGAGCTTGGCAATTGGGGAGGATGCCGGGCGCTCTGCCCGGCGACCCTCAAGGCTTTCGCCGCGCCGCCGATCTAGCCGGGCTTCGCGACAAGTGCGTGACAGGATCGAGACCATGTCGCAGCCCCTCGCGCGAGTGCGCGGGACGATCATAGAAAATTCCCAGGCGCAAAGTGGATCGCTCGCTCGGCCGTTCTCGGCGGTTGGCGACGCGCAAAGGCCACGCTTCACGCAAAGTGGTGGCGGCGTTCAACACCATGGTGGACCTTTTTGTGAGACGGCCGGGCGCGATCCATGCGCAGGCTGCATGTCGTCCGTGCAGGTGGCCGATAGCGAAGAGACGCAGGGCTCCCCTTCGGTCTTTGCGCTACTATCGAGCGTAGGCGAGGCGTAGGTTCTGGGCATCGAAAGAACACGAACGCGCTGGCCACCACCGATGAGAGGCCGGACAGACAAGGAAGCCCACCATGAACCTCGCTCGCTCCTTCAACGCTTGGCGCCAGTATCGCAGCACCGCCAACGAGCTGAACCGCTTGTCGCAGCGCGAACTCTCCGATCTTGGCATCTCGCGCTCCGAGATCCCGGACATCGCCCGCCAGTCGGTGCGCTAACAGTTTTACGCTTTCGTCCCGGCCGGTCCTCCCCCGGCCTGCGGCGACCCGGCCAAGAGGTTCCTCCCACCCTTGGCCCTAAGCTGACGCCCTTGCCGGTCCTCCCCCGGCAAGGGCGTTTTCGTTTGGACCGGTCGCCTCACACCAAGCGCCGGTATCAGCAGTTTCAACCGATCAGGCGGACCCCTTGATCTGCCCCAATGGGGCCGGCTGCCTGAATGAGAGCCTGAGGAGCGTCAATCTCGCGATTGCCGGAACCTGTTCAGCCTAGCTGAGTTTTGACCACCCCAGCGCTTGACCCACATGGGAGGCGTTCGCTAGGCGTGGCTTTACCAAGGCGGACTTACGACCGCTTCTGTTTCGCAAGGTCTCTCCGGGATCGTGTCGCAGCCATCCCAGGGGACGTGCATGCTGAGAAGACTCTACGACTGGACCATGCGCCTAGCTGCGCGGCCTCGCGCTGCCTATGCTCTTGGGGCAGTTTCCTTTGCAGAAAGCTCGTTCTTTCCGATCCCGCCCGACGCACTGCTGATCCCGATGGTGATCGCCAAGCGAAGCCAGGCATGGCTTCTGGCCTTCATCTGCACGGTCACATCGGTTCTGGGAGCGCTCTTCGGCTACTTCATCGGCGCCGTCCTGTTCGAGGAAATCGCACGGCCGATCCTCGCCTTCTATGGCTACGCCGACGAGTTTTCAGATTTCGCCGTCACCTACAACGAGTGGGGCGCCTGGATCGTTCTGATCGCCGGCGGCCTGACCCCGTTCCCCTTCAAGGTCGTCACCATCGCCAGCGGTGCCACCGCGCTGAATCCAGTCGTGTTTCTCCTGTCGGCCATCGCTGCGAGAGCCGTCCGCTTCTACGTCGTCGCTGGTCTTCTCTACTGGTTTGGCCCACCCATCCGGGACTTCATCGAAAAGCGCCTAGCGGTCGTATTCAGCCTGGCACTGGCAGCCTTGATCGGAGGGTTCGTAGCGGTCCGTCTGTTCGTTTAGCCTTCTTCGCCACCCATCCTACGAACAGGCTCGATGCAGAGCCTGTTCGTAGGAGCGAGAACGGCGAAAATGGCCAGACCTAAGCTCCTGGGGCCAGAGCGGCCGGGCGATGCAGGTTCAGTTCAGGCCGAGCTTGCCGCGCAGCGTCGAGAGATTTTCGGCCAGCAAGTTGACGTTGGCAGCCAGGACCTTGCGATCCTCGTCCGTTAGCTTCTCGTATTTCTCATAGCCCGTGCTGGTCCGATATTTGTCGAGAGTCGTGTCAACGGTGGCAAAACTCTTGTCGACCTTGCCGACAAAGGCCGTGTCGCCCTTCTCGATGAGCGGACGGACGAGTTCGTAAATCTTCTTGGAGCCGTCAAAATTGCCCCGGAAGTCCCAAAGGTCGGTGCCGCTGTAGCGGTCTTCCTCGCCGGAGATCTTGGTTGCGGCGACCTCTTCCATCAGGGCGGCGGCTCCGCCCACGACCTTCTCCGGCGGCAGGGTCAGGTCGGCGATACGCTTCTCCAACTCGGTCACGTCCGCCAGCAGCTTGTCGGCGATAGGCGCCAGCCCTTCGGTGGAGTTCTGCGAGAACAGACCGTATTCCAGGCGGTGGAAGCCCGTGAAGCCTGGATCCTGCTCGTGTTTCTCATGGTCGTCGGCGCGCGAGTCGATCGAACCGTCGAGATCGCTGAAGAGTTCGGCGATCGGCTCCACCGCCTCGTAGCTCATCCGCGTCGGCGCGAAGAGCATCTTCGCCTTCTCCAGCTCGCCTGCCTTCACGGCATTGGTGAAGGCCTTCGTGTCCTTAGCGAGCTGCGCAAGCTTCTCGGAGACGTAGATCTTGTACTCGGCCACCGGTTGCACGATGTCGAGCGGCGAGACTTCGGCCTGGGCGGGGCCTGCCAGAAGGACGGCCAGCGCCGCGCCACGCAGGAGAGAGGTCTTCATGAGTCAGGTCTCCGTTAAGATTTGCGACTGGCTGCCGCTTCGAGAAGCAAGCGGCCGAGAAAGTCCTCGCCGTCCCGGACGCCGGGCAGGGTGAAGAAATAGCCGCCGCCGACCGGTTTGATGTATTCCTCGAGCGGCTCGCCATCGAGCCGCCTCTGGACCGCGATGAAACTCCGTTCGAGATCGGCCTGATAGGCGATGAAGAGCAGGCCCTGGTCGAGCTGGCCGTTCTTGGTGACGCCGTTGGAATAGTTGAAGGGACGACGCAGCATCAGGCTGGCCCGCGCCTCCGGCGTGCGCGGATTGGCAAGGCGGATATGGGCGTCGAGCCGGGTAAGCGCGCCCTCGGGATCCCGGCCGTAGTCCGGCACGTGGCTCTCCGTCGTGCCGCCGTCCAGCGGCGCGCCGCTGGCTTTGCGTCGGCCAAGGATCGCCTCCTGCTCGCCCAGCGGCGTGCGGTCCCATCGTTCCACGAAATTACGGATGATGCGGACCGCCTGATAGGTGCCGTCTCTAGCCCAGTCCGGTTCGTTTCCCGCGTCCCCGACCCAGACGACGCTCTCCATCATGGCCGCGTCGCGCGAGTCTGGATTGGCCGACCCATCCCGAAAGCCCAGGAAATTGCGCGCACTCTCATGCGTCCCGTCGCGGCTCGGCGGCAGGATCGGCACGGTGCCTTCCTGCTTCCAGCGGATCACCAGAAGGTCTGGAAGCGATTTGATGATGTCGCGCAGCGCATGGATCGTGGCGTCCGGCGTGTTGGCGCAGATCTGGAGCGAAAGGTCGCCGTGGCATAGCGAGGCGTTCAGGGCGTCGTTCCGGAACTGCGTCATGCGCTGCAAGCGTCGCGGCGCCAGGGGCGCCAGCCACGGACGCTGGTCGAAGAAAGAATGGCCGAGCGACAGCGTCATGGTCAGGTTATCGGCAGCCGGGACGGGGCCGAGAATGCCGGAATCGGCTGGCGGCAGCTTCGGGTCGAGTTCGGGCACCGGGCCGCCTGCCATCAGGAAGCGAAAGCGCTCGGTCAGGGTGCGCAGCAGCCGCTCGACGTCCTCCGGGCTCTCGGCCAGCGTATCGAAGGAGGCGATCATGCCGGCGGCGGGTCTGGGCGTGACGATGCCGCTCTGATGGCGCCCTTCGAACGGTTGAACCTCTCGCGCCCGATCGCTGCGAGGCACTTCGGACACCTGCTCGTCTGGCTTCGGGCCTGCCGAGACGCCGGCGGGGCGAAGCGCCACCGCGGCGGCCGTCGCGCCTCCGGCAAAGCCGACGAGGAGCCGACGCCGATTGGTGACGAAGCCGGAGTTCGAGGTTCTGGTGTCGCCCGTCATGCGCCGTCCTGCCCGAACCCGACCGCTGCGTTGAGCTGGTCCATCACCTGGCCGAGCGCTTTCACACCATCGACCAGCGCCGCGCGCTGGAGCTCCGGCATGGTGCGCACGTCGGGATAGCGGTCGCCCTCGCGAAGCGCCGCGAGTTGTCCGTTCACGCTTGCGAGCGCGGATTCCACCGCGCCAAATTGCCCGGGCGCGGCGTCGGTCGCCACGGGCTTGACGAGCGTCACGATCTTAGCGACGCCGGCAAGGGTCGCCTCTGCGTCGGCCAGGTCGCTATGGGCGTAAAGCTCGGCCCCGCCGGCGGAGAGCGTGTCGGCGAGAGCGCCGAGGCTTCGCACCGCACCTTCGCCCATCGTCTCGGGTCGCAGTCGCAGAGCGCGCAGACGGGCCTGAAGCGTGTCGACATCGGCGACGAGCCGCGCTGAGATCGGAGCCAGCCCGTCGAGCGTGCCGCGCGCGAACAGCCCGTATTCGATGCGGTGGAAGCCGGTGAAGGCGGGGTCCTCCTCGCGCTTCTCCAGATAGGTGGCGAGCGGATCGATTGCGTTGGCAAGGTCGCCGATGCGCCCGGCGACGGGCGCGAGCCGGGCATAGGGCGCCCGCGCCTCGGTATAGAGCGCGCGCGCAGCCGCGAGATCCCCGGCGCGGATCGCCTCGTCGAGCGCTGCCACGTCGCGCGCCAGGGCGCGAGACTGAAGCGCCACGAAGACCTGATACTCCGCCAGCGGGCCGATGAAGGCGGTCAGCGCCGGGCGCTCGTTCGCGCCTCCGGAGTCAGCGGAAGGGGTTACGGTCAAGATGCCGCGAGGATTGGACAGGAGGCCGCAGGTGACGGCGTATTCGCCGGGCCGCAGCCGTGCGGCCAAGGTCTGAGACAGGCCGGGCGCGATGTTCTCGCGCTCCTCCAGCACCATGACACCGTCGAGGATCTCCCATTCCACGGCACGGTCGGTCTCGTTCACGACCCGAAAAAGCGTGCGTCCGGCGGGGACGGTCAGTGCGTTCGGTTGGCAGCGATTGTCCCGCAGCGTGACGGTGACAGCCCCGTCGCTCTGGCCAGCCGCGCGCGTGGCTGCGAGCTGCGAGGCATAGGCGAAGGCGCCGAGCCCGGCGAGCATCAGGAGGCCGGACCCGGCTGCCCCCCACAGAAGGAGCCGGTTCGAGCCGCCGGATGGAGGGGTGGACCCTGACATGATTGATCCTTGGGTTCGGCTCAACTCAGCGCGGCGGCGGGGCGCCGACCCGGCGTAGAGGGTCGCAGGAAGGCGGTGAGCGTCACCGCGAGGTAGGCGACATAGACCAAGAGCTCCCCGACCGTCGGGTCTGCGAGATAGCCGAACAGGCCGGACAGGATGCTACCCGGCAGTCCGTCCACGGGCAGGACAGGGCTGAGGTCGAAGACGACCGTCTGAAGCGCGTTCCATACCCCGGCCTCGTGCAGATGGCGCAGCGCGCCCGACAGGATGCCCGCTGCGACGAAGAGAATGAACACGCCTGTCCAACGGAAGAAGCGCCGGAGATCCAGCCGCACGCCTCCGGCATAGATGCCGTAGCCGATGAGAGCCGAGACCACGAGGCCGAGCAGCGCGCCCAGCGGCCCCGAGGCGCCGGGGCTCTGTTGGAAAATTGCCAGGAGGAAGAAGACTGACTCCAGTCCCTCACGTGCCACCGCGAAGAAGACGAGGCCGACCAGCGCTAGGCCGCGCGTGCGCGAAGCCGAGAGCGCTGTGTCGATCGAGCTTTGCAGCTCGGTCTTCAGCGAGCTGGCGGCGCGGCGCATCCACAGGACCATGGAGGTGAGGATCCCCACGGCCACGAAGCCGACCAGCGCTTCGAACAGCTCTTGCGTGCGCTGCGGGAATTCAGCGCTCGCCAGCTGCAGGCCGGCGCCGACGAAGAGAGCCAGGGCTACGGCCAGGAAGATGCCGATCCAGACCGCCGGCATCCAGACACCGCGCCCGGTACGCGAGAGATAACCCGCGACGATCCCCACGATCAGGGCGGCTTCTAGCCCTTCGCGAAGCATGATGAGGAACGGGACGAGCATGGCCGGACACGAAGCGAAGAGGGACAAAAACGGGACCTTTCCCGTCTCGCCCTCTTAATCCTTCACGAAATTGTCAGCAATTGCTATGTTCTAAAACGGTTCTAAGAACCTCGCGCCAGTGGCTTCTCTCGGGCGGGTTTTGGGCTTCATCTGGCGATACGTTTAAATGCTCCCGGCGAGCCTATGACGCCCCTTTCATGCCTGATCTCGATGGTCTCGCTCCACCCTGTTGAACATCCGTCGAACAGCCGTCCACGTCCAGACAAGGCTTGGTGTCGATCATGTCCAACAGGTGATCAACGGGTGTTCAACGGGTGTATGGCATGGCTGAAGACTGGTTGACCTACAGTGAGTTAGGCGAGCGTCTTGGCGTATCATCTGAAGCGGCTCGGCAGAAGTCCATGCGCCTTCGCCTGCGCAAACAGTCCGGAAACGATGGCAAGGTGCGGGTCTGGGTCGATTGGCAGGACGTTGCCGCTAGCACGACGGCGCGCAAATCCAAGGACGACGAGACCGACGAAACGGCCGATGAACAGGCGTACGACGAGCGTACGATCGCGGCTCTCGAAGCGCATATCGAGAGCCTTCGGGAGGCTGTCCAGCGTGGAGAGACCGCGTTCCATGCCGAACGCGCCCGAGCCGACGACGAGCGCGCTCGAGCGGATCGGGAGCGTGACCGAGCCGACGCCGAACGGGGCAGGGTAGACGAGCTTCTACGTCGGGTCGCAGACCTCGCGACCGGGGCCGTCCAACAGGCGGACAACGACCGTCGAACGGGCGAAGACCTAGCGCGCCTGCGGGCCGAGCTGGAGCAGATGCAACGTCCATGGTGGAAGCGTCTCGTAGGATGAACGGGTGTCGGACGAGCGTTGAACAGGTGTTGAACAGGTGTTGAGCGCCCTCGAGATTTCAGTAGCTTGTATCTGAGATATCAGAGCATGGATGAGAGCGGATGGAGAACGAGATGCCGTGCCAACGGGAATGGAACACCTGCTCTCATTCGCTTGGCGCTCCTGGGAGCACATGGTCTGCATGACCAACGCCGTCCGGCTGGGAGTGAAGTCTCTCTAGCTCGCCTGTTCGCGTCAAAATCTTGGAACGACAAAGGCGCCGCTCAAACGAGCGACGCCTCCAAATAAACGACCTCAGTTCGAGGACATCAGGCAGCTGCGATGGCCTTCTCGATGTCGCCGCTGGTCTGGCCCGTGAGATCCTTCGAGATCTCGCCAACAAGGGCCTCCTTCAGCTTGACATGATAGTGCTTACGCATCTCGCCGAGCGCCCTCGGAGCGGCGATCACCACGAGCTTCGATAGTTTGCCGGAGATGGCTTGGTTGTTCAGGATGTCAATCACGCCGGTCACGAAGCCGTCTTCGTCCTGCGTGTTGTCGTCCGGGTTGGCCGAACTGCTGGCGTGGCCTTTGCCCCCGCTCTTGTTGTCGGTGTTGACGGCTTCTGCAGGCAGTGCGGTGAGGCTCGGGTTGGCTTCGTCGCCGCTGTTGCGAAAGAGGCTGAGTTTCTGGCCATCGACAACTGCAACCGTCGCACCGTTGGGAAGCTGCATCATAATTCTCCGTTCTGAAGCCGCGAGGAATATCGCTGCCTTTGAACGGACCTAACGCCGAGGCGCCCTGATCGCTCCGGACCAATCGATCCGAAGCAGTTCAGAAACGTCCCTACCCTCCGCGGTGGTGCCTTTCCTTCCTAAGGGGCATTGCCGCTAACTCTCGACACGGTTGCCCAGCACGCAGACCACGGGCTTGTTCCCGGCCAGGCGCCGCAGGACGCGGAAGCCGTGCGCGGGATCGGCGCGCCAGACGTCGCCGGCGCAAACCAGGACGTCGAAGTCGGGGGGCGTGGGGGCGAAGGCATCGGGGTGGGGAAGGGTCTCCAGATGGAGATCGGACAAGATCCAAAGCCGGGCGATCGTGTTGGTCATCCGCGTTATCCGATGGCGTGGGGGGCGGCGGCTCTCACCAGCGCCCTTGTTCCGCTTCGAGGCGCCTCGGATCGCGTCCGACGTCGGTCGCTGGACCGGCCTCGACGGGCGGGTACCGACGCAAGCGGTTTGTCACCGGCGCGACGCTCAAAGAGCGGCATCAGGGCATCGTGGTGTCGGCCACGCAATGGCCACCCGAGAGCGATGCGGCCGTCGTCGACGCGGGAGGGGAGGGCGGATCCGCCGAACGGCCGGATGCTCGGCGCGCGGTCGCACACAGAGGCGGACAGGGGGAAGGCGGAGCGCTGTTCATCCTCGGCCTGCAGCATGAGCCCTCGTCCTTCCATCCAGGCCAGGCAAAGCGTAGCGGCTGACGGTTCTTGGCGCCATCCGGATCGGCGCGCGATGCGATGCATCAGCGGCATCGTGGACGCCAAGGTTCGGGCCCAATCGGAGCGATGCGGTTGAGAGAACGAGACAGGGAGGGAGAGGGGGAACTTCGTTCAGGAGAGAGAGGAAGACCCCATGCCCTGTTTGGCCTTTTTGGAACCGCATGAACTGGCGATCGAAGACCTGTCGGTGGACGGCAGCCTGTTGTTTGACGAGGAGGATCTGCGCTCGCTTGATGATGCGCGTCTGTGTGCCTACGCAATGGGGTACGCAGGCACGGCGGGCACGTTCCACGACGCTCCGGATCCCTACGCTCCGACGTATTGGGTGTACGCGATCTGCCGACCGGATGGGACGCCGTTCTATGTCGGGATGACGACGTGTCTGGAGCGTCGCTGGCAGGAGCATCGCGCCAGCATCGACGAGTTGCCAAAGTTGCGTGAGGATCTGGCCGGTGAGCCCAATCCTCACGCCGACACGATGCTGAGGTATCGTCGGATCCAGCAGATCGCGACCCATCTCGCAGACGGCACGGGGCCGATCTTCCGGCAGCTGGGCGAGGCGGGGTCGTGCAAGGAAGTGCTGGCGCTGGAAACGACCTGGGTGCACCGGATGACGGCACAGGGGCACAAGCTTCTGAACCCCGGCGCACACCGCGCCATTCCCAAGCACTACCGCAGCCATCGCCGCTACGAGCGGAAGTACCATTGCGACGCCGCTCAGGCCGGGACGCGGTGAGCAATCCCATCCGACCGGTTCGGGATGGGCATCGGGGCAGGGAATGGGCCAGGGAACGGGACGGTGGAAAGCGCTTTCGCCGTCTCAGTCGCTGGCGCGGGCAAGCGTCTCGAGAGCGGCGGCGAACTCGGCGGCGAGGAGGGGCTCGCAGCGTTCCGCCTCCTCACGCCGTTGACGGGCTCGCATCCTCTCCTCGACCCACCGCTCGGTCGCCTCGTGCAACCCGGCAGACGCGCCAGCCTGAACCGGGTTCTCGGGGTGACCACCGCCCGCTTGGTGAAGGGCGACCTGCACCAGCATGGCCAGGCGTCCCACCGCCTCCGGTTCGTCGGCCCGGTCAACAGGCTGGAGCATGCGCTCGACGATGTGAAGCAGGGGGAGCGACCCATGCTTTATCCAACCCTCCAGAACAAAGCGCAGGTGCAGGGACACGGATGCCAGTTCGTCGAACCCGACGCGGCCATCGGCATCGGTCTGCAGGCTGAGAACGCTCGCCATGCGCTCGGCGCCCATCCCGAAAGCGGCTTGCAGGATGGCGGGATCGAACACGTCGATCGCACCCTGGTCAGAGGCATGCAGTCCGATGCGTCGCTCGCGAAGAGCTTGATCGATCCAGCGATCGCAACGAGGGCCGACGGGGCCACGCTCGGGCATCAGCCAGACGAAGCACTTGGTGTCGTAACGCGAGTCAAACCCGCACGTGATCTCATGCTCGTCCGCGAAGGCGAACGCCCCGCCTTCTCCCGTTTCCTGGCAGACACCGGGCTCGCCACGAGCAAATCGCCGATAGGCGTCGATGGCAGCGTCCTGCATGCGGTGGCTCCTTCCTTTTCCGTCCGGTTCCCGCTGCGCCTCTTCGGGCTCGCTCGGACGAGCAGCGAAGAGGGCCCTGACATTGCGACGCATCAGCACGAGCGGCGTGTCGAAGAGGCTCGCTCGCCAGGTGCTTCTTTCCTGTTTTCTTGGCCGATCTGATG
This sequence comes from Aureimonas sp. AU20, assembly GCF_001442755.1. NCBI lineage: Bacteria > Pseudomonadati > Pseudomonadota > Alphaproteobacteria > Hyphomicrobiales > Aurantimonadaceae > Aureimonas > Aureimonas sp. AU20. Next base: position 18,443 of record NZ_CP006372.1, read on the forward strand.
GAGGTTTGGAAGCCGCTCAAAGGGTGTTTCGCCGCGATCCCGGCGACGCATGCCGTGCCTCGCAGGACCCTGCTGTTTCCTCTCTTCTGCCTTTTCCTAGCGGTCTCTCCGGAGCGGAGCGACCGCTTTCAAACGGAGACCGCTTCGCGGTCGCGCTGGTATCTAGTAGCGAAGCTAATAGCGCACTTAGCTGTTGCTTTTCGCAACAGACCCTTGCTAGGCTCCAAAACATGCCGCTGACGCGGCCTTTCTGCGTTTGGGGGTGGTTTGGCGATCTACAGCTACCGCCAGTCAGTGATCTCGGGTGGCAGCGGCAGATCTGCCGTGGCTGCGGCCGCCTATCGCCACTCTGCCCATATGGAACGTCAGATCACCCATCGGACCCACGATTATTCCGAAAAGAAGGGGACCATTCACTCCGAGATCGCCCTTCCGCCCAATGCCCCGGCCTGGCTGCTGGAGGCCTTTCGCGTTGGGTCCTCCGATCCAGAATCCGCTGCCAACCGGGTCGAAGGTCGTGAAGCTGTTGCCGCCTCGGAAATCCTCTGGAATGCGGTCGAGATCGGTGAGAAACGCCAGGATGCCCGCTATGCCACCGAACTGGTTCTGGCGCTTCCGGTCGAGCTGTCGCGCGAGCAAAACATCGAACTCGTTCGCGCCTTCATCGAGCAGAACTATTCTGCCAAAGGGCGTGTCGCGGATTGGGCCTATCACCTTCCGGAAGGGCGCGAACACAATCCCCATGTTCACATCCTTTCGACCGTCCGGCCCTTGGCAGAAAACGGCTTTGGGCCGAAGGCGACGATCGCCTACGACGATGCCGGTGAACCGCTTCGTACGGCCAGGGGCGATGTGGTCTACGAGAAGTGGTCGGGGTCCAAGGATGAGCTCCGTGCGATGCGCGCGTCCTGGGCCGACGAGGTGAACCACGCTCTTTCGATCGCGGGCTATGACATCACCGTCGATCATCGCTCGTTCGTGGATCGCGACATCCACGAGATCGAGCCGACGCTCCACCGCGGCAAGACCCATCACATGCGGGAGATCACCCCCGAGCATGAGGTTCCCAGGTTCGATCAGGAAGACCGCGCCGCGAACTTCCAGGCGTTCCTCCAGAACCCCTCCCTCGTGCTCGAACACATCACCCGCGAGCAGTCGACTTTCGACACCCGCGACATCGCCAAGGTGCTTCACCGCTATGCCGGTCGAGGAAACGACATCCAGGGCCTGATGCAGCAGGTCGGACTGCTCCCCGAACTGGTGACGGTGCAGGCCCAAATCCACGATCCCGAAAGCGATCGGATCGTCCAGCGCGAGCGCTTCACCACCACCGCCGTTCTGGAACGCGAAGCCCTTTTGCAGGAGCGCATCCACTCCCGCCATCACGACCACAGCTTCGCTGTCGCGCCCGAGGTTCGCGAGGCCGCGTACCTTCGATCCGAGGAAGCCCAGGGCTTCGCCTACTCGCCCGAGCAACGGGCGGCCATCGAACGCCTGACCCGGGACGAAGGCGTCGGCGTCATGGTTGGCATCGCGGGCGCCGGCAAGTCCACCGTGATGCGCGCGGTCAACAAGATCTACCACTCCGAGGAAACCCGTGTTTGGGGCGCGGCGCTGGCGGGAAAAGCCGCTGACAATCTCCAGCAGTCTTCCGGCATCGCGAGCCGAACCCTGGCCTCCTGGGAAAGCTCATGGTCGCGTGGCTTCGATCACCTGAACAAGGGCGACGTGTTCGTCATCGACGAGGCCGGAATGGTCGCGTCCGCGCAGATGCTGCGGGTGATGGAACGCCTGGACGAGTTCGGCGCCAAGGTTCTCCTCGTCGGTGACGCTCGCCAGCTCCAACCGATCGAAGCCGGTGCCGCCTTCCGGTCCATCGCGCATGAGGTCGGCTACGTCGAACTGACCGAGGTTCGCCGTCAGGAACGCGACGATCATGCCCAGGCCAGCGTCCTGTTCGGCGCGGGGCAAACTCGCTCCGCGCTGAGCATCTACCATGGCAACGACGCGTTCCAGTTCCACGAGACCGCCAGCAGCGCCTATCAGTCCGCCATCGAAGGCTGGAAACATGATTGGACTGCCGGCGCCGATGTCGTGATGTTGGCTCACACGAACCGGGACGTGTTGGCTCTGAATGCCTTGGCTCGCGAAGCCATCAGGCTCGATGGTGGTCTCTCTGACGGCGAGCGCTTCGTGACCGCGCGGGGCGTGCGCGAGTTCGCGGTTGGCGATCGCGTGCTCTTCCTCGAAAACGACCGACATCTCGGCGTTCGCAACGGCACGATCGGCGTCGTGGAAGAAATCGTGGAAGGCCGCCTCGGCGTGTCGGTGCCGGATCGTCTGGAGCCCGTCACCGTGTCGCGGGAGGGCTACAACAACATCGACCACGGCTACGCCACGACGATCCACAAGTCGCAGGGCGCCACACACGACCGCGTGCATGTCGTCGCCAGCGGAATGATGGACGCCCAGCTCTCCTATGTCGCCCTATCGCGTCATCGTGAGGAGGTCACGATGCACGTTCCGCTGGATGCCTTCACGCATCCCTCGCGGTCAGAACTGGCGACCCCCGATTACGCCCTCAACCGTCTGGCCATGGACCGGCTGAAGGACACCTCGCTCGATTACGCCCCTACGCTCGACTACACGCAAGCCAGACAGGCTCTGGATGAGCGTCGGGCCTACGAGCAAAGCCTGGCCGGTCGCTTCGATGCCTTCCTCGAACAGCGGGGCTTGCCGCATCCCTCCGACGTGCTCCAATCCGTGCGCGAGTTCGCGAACCAGTTCTTTGAACAAAGGCGTGCTATTCCCGCGCACGAGCAGATCCGAGTTCCGACGGAACGGGCCATTCCAGAACGCGACCCTTCGCATCAGTTCGAACCCGGCGAGGATCTGCGTCATGCCCTGAACCGCCTGGAGCATGTTCAGTCCCATTCCGCCGCCATGAACCACGAGGGCCTGGCACGGCGCTCGGCTTTCTTCACCGCTGAAAACGAGCTGACGCGATCGGTCACGGCCGAGCCGCTTCGCGCCTATGCGGAGACGGTCGCCGCGATCGTTCCGCCCTCTCTCGTCGTGTCGATCGGTCCCCACCTTCCCGACGCGCAAGACGAGCCTCGGTTGGCGCACCTGTCGCCGCCGGTTCTGGACGCTCTCCAGGCGAATTGGCGTGACGTCCACGCGGTCTCGCGAGGGACCTGGGAGCTTGGCCTTCTGGAGACCGTGCGTGCCATCGATACGAGCTACCGTCAGGAGCGAGAAGATCGCTCGGTGCTGCGAGACTACGAGCGGATGGTTGCGGACCAGCTCAAACGGCACGAACGCGTTCCTGAGCCCGTTTTGGAGCACGCAAGGGTGGTCACTCCAGAACACAACGCTGTTCGCGAACAGGAGCCGGTTCGCGTTGTCGAACTGGGTCGTGAAGGCCCAGCATCGACGGAGCCCAAGAGTTACTTCATTCCCGCTGTGACCACATGGTCGATCAGCGTCGATGAGGCGGTCGCGCAGGCTGTCGTGCGAAGCCCAAGCGTCAGCCATTTCGCGGAACATGCACTTGAGTTGGCTCGCCATGTTTGGCGTGAACCAGAAAGCGTTTTGACCCAGGTTAAAGCTGAAATCTCAAGAGCTCCTCAAGACACGACTGCAATCGTGCAGCGTATCAAACAGGAGCCGCATACCTTCGGTGAGCTTATGGGAGGGCGGAACCTGTTTTTCCGACCCGATGACGAGCGTCAGGTTGCTCTCCAACATGCCCCTCGCCTCGGTTCCATGATTTCCAACTACGCTGGAGCAATATCCCGTAGTGAACCGGAAATTCGCAAAAACGAGATCGAGTGGCGCCACGTCATGGAGCAGCCACTTCCTGCTCTGTCGCGCGAAGCTCGCTCCCTTCTGGACGACCTCAATCAGGCCCATTCGTTGAGGACGCCTGCTACACTTGAGCAATCCCATGACTTGTCGCTGAAGGCACTGGCCAACAAGCCGGCATGGGAGGAGTTGCAAAGCTGGAGCCGCGACCTTTCCAGCCGTCTTGCACTCCCTGATGCGGTCGAGCGTATTCCTGGCCTTTCGCGTGAAGACCGCTCTTCGATCCAGCATACCATCGAGGCGGTGACAGTCGCTGAACGCCAGGCAAATGCCACGCAGTCTCGCGAGCGTTCACGCGAATGGCAGATCGAGCAGGAGCGCATCTATAGACATGAACGCGGGCACCAGTGGGAGTACTAGGCCGCAACGATCGCACCCTTTGCCCTCGCAACTTCCCGCGCAACAGCCCCACAAGCCCGCATTGTGTTCCCGAGCTAATTGAGTTCTCAACGCCGTCCAATCGTCAGAGGGGAGATTTCAAAAAGCGCGACCCACCTGACTCGACATCACCCTCCGGCTCGGCCGTCTCCTGGTACACCGCTGCTGGCCCTTAACCCGCTGTTCGTCGCCCAGCATCCTCGACCTCCGTCACCGAAAAAGCCCGCGACGTAGAGTCGAGTTCAGACGCTGATAGGCCCTAGCCATTCGCGCTGGGAAGCGTCACCTTGGGAAACCCAGTACAACCCTGAGGCTAAGAATGGGTCTGAGAATCGTCGGCGCCCTCGTTGTGACAGCCGTCATCATCATTGGTGTTCAAGCTATCTATAAATGGGCTCGGGAGAAGACGCGTGATCAGTAAGATTGCCTTTGGCGTCGGCGCTGCGCTTCTCATTCTGGCAGTGTTCGGATCGTTCTACACGGTGGACGAAGGCGAGCGGGCCGTCGTGCTCTACAACGGCCGCGTCAGCGAAGTCGCGGAGCCAGGTCTCCATTACAAGATCCCTGTGGTCGAGGAGACGGTCCCGATTTCCATCCGGCAGGAGAACTACCGGTTCGAGCACGTCACGGCCTACAGCCAGGACCAGCAGATCGGAACGCTCGTCCTGTCGGTGAACGTTCAGCCGACCACGAGCGAGGTGGCGCGGATCTACAGCGAGTTCGGGTCGGTCCAGGCTATGGTGAGCCGTGTTCTGGCGCCACGCGTCAACGAGGAGGTGAAGACCATCTTCGGGGGCTTCACAGCGGCCAGCGCCATTCGCGACCGGGGTAAGCTTAACGCCGATATCGAAGCCGCGATTCGCTCGAACATCGAAGGCGCACCATTCCAGCTGATCTCTTTCCAGCTCGAAAACATCGACTGGTCAGACAGCTATGAGCAGGCGGTGGAGGCCCGCGCAACGGCCGAGGCCGGAGTCGCAACACAGCGACAGACCTTGGAGCGCGAGAAGGTCCAAGCCGAGATTGCCGTGACGCAAGCGAAGGCGCGGGCTGACTCCTCCGTGGCCGAAGCCAAGGCGCGTGCGGAGGCCACGCGCCTGGCCGGTGAGGCGGAGGCTGCTGCGATCCGCGCTCGTGCTGCCGCCTTGGCCGACAACCCCAACCTCATCGAGTTGACGAAAGCAGAACGGTGGAACGGGGCCTTGCCCACGACCATGGTTCCCGCCACCGCGACACCGTTCGTCAATCTGCGCTGAGCACCAAAACCTGTTCAGGCAAACCGTCTCTGGCGTACGTCCGACCTTCGACAGCTCTTTGGTGCGGTGTGTCTTTCCAGAATGAGCAGACGCTCACCGCTGGCAACGTTTGGCACACCTAGGATCTGATGATCTGGGTGTCTCCGTATGCTCTCCAGCGGCGGTGGACTACCGGCTCAAGCCGCCACGTTTTGGCGCGGCTGGATCTTCAGCAGTGCTTCGCGCTTTGCCTCGCCGTTCCGCCGCGATTGGGTCCAGCGACGGCTGGCGACCTCCGACCATCAAGGGCAACGTCTGGCGTCGGTGCCGGCCTCGATCCGAAGCCCAACCCGGGCTTCGAGGTGCTCGAAGTTCAGGGGTGCACCCCAATCTGCAGGGCAGAGCGCCACGAATGGTTGTAAACTAGGTTAAAGATTTTCTCTCTCCGAGGTGTGATGGACCACCATTGAGGATCCCAGGGTCTCGTTGTGCGCTTTCAAATCACACTGAATCAGAATGGCCGCTGGTCGGTTATCGACACAGCGACACGCGATATTGCCTTCGACGATTTGCACCCGCTTCATGACCTGTCTTTGGGGGACGCTTTGGGTGCGGCTGAAGCGTTAGAGCTTGACGATAGGGCTTCCCTCATCGCGAGAGCTTTGCTCTCCGCGAGGAGATAGAGCTCCGCTATCTGAGTGGCCTCCAAGGTTTGGGAAAGCGCCATCTGCGAAGGAATCAGACCAACTCGATTGAGCTATCAGCGATGCAGAACCAGAACGCAAACTCGACGCTCGGCCAGATCATCAACTGGTACCTAGATTGCGCCGCTGATGGTCAGCATTCCTCATCGGGCATACCTAAGACGGACAACTACCTTCGAACGCACCGAAGTTTGGTTGACCATCATATCGAGGGTGCGACCCGCAGAAGACGTTTTGTTGATATCGACGTTCCCCAGATGCAGGCACTCATTGATCAGGCTGCGGGAGCCAACGCGGACTCGGCAGCTAAGGGGCTTCACGGCTTCTTTACTGATCTTGATAAATTCGCCGTTTTTAAAGGTCTGCTGGAGAAAACGAGGACCAAAAAGCTCCTCTCACCGCAGGTTACGCGAAAGGCGCGGGTGTTGTCTGTTGATGAGCTCGCCTACGCGTGGGAAGCGCTCCTTCGTAACAGAAGTGCCGGAGGTCTACCCACACGGCTGTCATGCCTGGCGGTGCTCATCTCTACGATGACGCTTCAGCCTCTATCCAACGTCCTGAAGCTGCGGAAGGATTGGCTGAAGGAGGGGTTGAACAGTTGGATCGAGCCCGATGTACCTCATCATGTGTACGTCCCAAGCCAGGGAGTGCCATTCATACAATCGGCTATCGAAATTGGGGAACTCGTACACCAAGAGCCGAAGACGGATTTTGTCTTCCCAAGCGTTGGACCGCGCTCAAGCTCAGATCTCAGTTTTAGCATTTCGCAGGTCCATGATGTGTGCGGCTTGGTGCTAGATCGTGGGAAGATCAAAGCTCAAGATTTGCTCGTTACCGGTGCTGAAGGATTACGCGCACAAGGCGGTGATAACTTCTCTACACTTATCGACCGCATCATGGCGTTTTGTCATGATGCGCCGGAGGGCACTCAGATTGCCATCGTGAACGCATGGGCTGATCGTCTCGAGAATCTCAGGAAAAATGCTTCTGCAGCCCGCTGGCGTTAGCGTTTCCTTCAATTAGGCCGCTTACTCTGAGTTCCTGCAGACAGCGACATTAACAGGTCGCCGGCATGAAGCCACTGTCCTGCTAGATGATTAGATTCGTCATGTCCCCTGAATGATCAATATGGGACAATCTTATGACCTCCGTGAACACAAACGCTGCTGCTCTCACCGCGCTGCGTACCCTGCAGAGCACCAATCAGCAGCTCGAGTCGACCCAGGGTCGTATCTCGACCGGCTACAAGATCGGCGAAGCCAAGGATAACGCCGCTTATTGGGCGATTTCCACGACGCTTAAGTCCGACAATAAGTCGCTTTCAACAGTCAAGGATGCACTCGGCCTTGGCGCTGCCACGGTCGATACCGCCTATCAGGGCCTCAATAAGGCCAAGGACGTTCTCGACGAGATCAAATCCAAGCTGGTTGCGGCAACGCAGGCGGGTGTCGATCGGTCGATCATTCAGACTGAGATTTCCTCGCTACAGGAACAGCTCAAAAGCATTGCATCTTCGTCGACCTTCTCGGGTGAGAATTGGTTGTCTGTCAATTCTGCGTCCTCTGACTATGACAGCTCGAAGGAAGTCGTTTCGTCATTCTCGCGCAATTCGGCAAATGGCGTGACGATCGGAACTGTTTCGGTCGATATTTCGAAGGTCGCACTTTTCGATAGTAATACGACGACCGGAAATCGTGGCATTCTTGACTCGGCGGTGGGCCTTACATCGTCCGACGGTCGCGCTCTCGCGATCGGTGGGACCGCTTCGACCACGGGTAATACGAACCTCAACGGTCTTGCTGGCGCAGTGGGCTCAGCTACCGGCGCTAACGCCATTCAAGGCGTGACAGCTTTCAACCTGACTGGTAGTTTTGCGGCATTGAATGCTGCTAATAATTTCAATGATGCAGGCGATGGCGTAAAATTTACCTTTGCTACAGAAGTTGGTTCGAGTTTCATTGATATTACGAAGGCTGATGCTACTATTGCTAACGGCGTTTCTGTTACCGGTGAAGTGAATTCGGTCCAAGAACTAGCTAATATCTTCAACAAGAAGGTCACGACACAAGGCGTAGAAGCGTTCGTTAACGGCGCTGGTAACTTGGGACTGCGTCGTACCGATGCCGGGGCGACCAAGACCGTTGCCGTTACTTCGGTGGCCACGATCGACACTGGATCTGGTACTGCTCACACCAGCACGGCGGGATTTGCTACGACACCGGCGGACACTGCCGCTAAGGCCGGCGTCGACGCGACGAAGGCGGCGCTTACAAGTGGCAACTTCTCCGCCGCAGTGACTTTGGACGCCGACGACCAGATCTCCTTCACGATCAAGACGGGCACGAACTCGGCGAAAGCCGTCATCATCGACAAGACCTTGGTAAACGACGCTCTCGGCATCAATACGGGAGTGATCGCGGACGGTTCGAAGTACCTCACGGTTCTGCAGGCAGCCCTTCGCAAAGCCGGCGTCGACGCGACTGTCTCTGCAGCTAGCGCCGCCTTCAAGTTCGAATCGACTGCAACTGGCGGCACGGCTAGCCTGTCGATCAGCCAGACTTCTGCTGTCGCTGGCGCAGCTACGATCTCCGTCACTAACTTGAATATCTCCGATGCAAGTCTTTCTGCACTCGGTGCGAAGAACGCAGACGATATCGCAAAGGTCATTGGATCGTACATTTCTGCGGTAAACACTGCGATCAACAAGATCACGACTTCTGCATCCAGCCTCGGTGCAGTCTCTAGCCGTATTGAGCTTCAGAAGACCTTCGTGAACACGCTGATGGACACGATCGATAAGGGCGTCGGCAACCTCATCGACGCCGACATGTCGGAAGAGTCCACCAAGCTCCAGGCCCTGCAGGTCAAGCAGCAGCTCGGCGTCCAGGCGCTCTCAATCGCCAACCAGTCGGCGCAGAGCGTCCTGTCGCTCTTCCGCTCGTAATCACATTTAACAGTGCGCACCGGCAGAATCACCTGCCGGTGCGCTCCAGCATCAAGCGCCTCTCGGACCTCACGGTCCGAGGGGTGTTTTTCTTTGCGCTCGCCTATTGTTCGTCACCAGCGCCGTTGCATCCAAGGCGGTGCCTTCCACTGCGCCAGGCTCTCACGCTCGAGTTTGTCCGGAAACGTGTAACGGACATAATCGGCACGTGCCCGGCAGCTGGAGCACCGCCAGTTCAACGTCTCGATGTCGGCCCCTTGCGCGATGAAGCCCTGGAAATCGATGCAGCGATAGATGACCCGTGCATTGCAGGGGTCGCAGCGCACGACGATCCCTAGGCCCTTGCGCAGCCCCTCGCCAAAGTCCCGTATTGCCTGCACCACTTGCGGACCCCATTCCTAACTCTGTGAACAAAGTAGGAACAAAAGCTTCCCTGCAAGAGCGTTCGGAGTCATGGTCGCCGCACGGAATCAAGAGGGGCTGCGATGTCTAGATTGTCGGAACGGATCACGGATCTTCCGCTTGCAAGCGATCTGGACGCAGCGATCGAGGAGGCCATTCGGACTTGTGGCGGCGACGCCCGCATGGCGGTCGGTGCCCTGATCCTGGGCCAGCGCTCGCTTCAGGAGGCCTATGCCCAGCGGATCTCGGCTGGGTATGTGCGCCGTGGTCTGCACAAATGACTGGCGGGCGTCGAACGCAGCGGTGGCCGACAATTTTCGACGCGCACCGCGCCGATCTTATGCGATCGGCTTACCAGCTATGGAGCGACTGCGTGCCCGCGATGATCAGTCTGCGCACTGACAGTCAGGATTATCACGCGGTCGCTCGCCTTCAGGCCTCCACCATCTCCTTCTCCAAGGAGATATCCGGAGGCCAGTCCTGGGTGAGCGTCGGTTCGACTAGCCCCGCCTCGTATCAACCTGAATGGCAGGCCGGTGGCGACGGCGAGATCGACCAGATCCTAGCGGAATGCAATGGTGATGAGCGGCTTGCCATCCAGACCCTTCTTGATGCGGTAAGGCAGCTGGAGCACGACCAGGAACGCTTTATGGCGCTTCACCCGTAGGGGCGGCATCGGGTTGACCTACAACGGCCAAGATGCCGGTTGGGAGCTGCAAAGCCTGTATGGTTAGAAGAACGATTGCGCTCGCTGCCCATGTTTCACGAGCGGTCCCTATCGTTTCACCATTCTGCATGCGATCGACCTGCCATCCCTGCCTAGTGCCAGGGGTAGGGTTCTTCTCTGTCAGACGCCATGAAACGCTGTCTCCTAAAATGCGACCGGTGAACTCAAGCGCCGCGTCTATGGAGGTTGTGTAGTGAGGAACTTCGATCGTTCGGCGAACCAGATATTCCTGTGAGGCATCCGATACCATGGTCGTGAAGCGGTCGTAGAAGTACCGCTCACCATCGATCAGCAAGAAAGGCAAAGGGCAATCCGCGACTTGGATCTCCTCTCCAAACTCATTCCGTATTTTCTGGACGGAACGACCATCGAAGGCTTCGAAAATCCTAAGATCCATGGAGCGACTATCGGTGAACCAGCTTGGATCGTTGAATGCCATCAGCAGTTGCTTAAGGGTTTCAGCGTCTGGTCTGGTGTCGAGATAACTCCACATCAGCCGTCCACCTTTGTCCAGACTTCCCGCCGCCCCGCTTGACGAGGCTCGGCGGTCATTTCGATCAACCGGTGAATGCGGTAGTACCATTTATCAGTCGTGAACCCGGCCCAAGACGGGTGCTGGATCCGAGCATACAACGTATCTCCGTCATCGTAGTAGATAACGTCCCGTGGCGGACCCTCAAACTGATTGAGGGTCGGCGCTAGATAGTCCCAGAGCGTTAGACCGCAGACGATCACTGCATCCGGGTTGATTTCACGTCTGATGCTCTGGAAGGATTCCGCACCGGCTTTGAACATTGCGTCAGTTGGACGACGCCCGGCTCCGCCTTCCTTCGTGTCCCTGCCGTCAACCAGCACTGGCACGTAGTTGTAGAAGGCCACCGAGTTCCAGAAGGCAATCTTGTCCTCCGGCGATTGATCGCCGCGACGAAGACCCGTCACGATCTCATGCAGTTTGCCAAAGAAGGCATGGCGACCATGGATTCCCAAGCCTTCCACGACGTCACTCGTGAAGCCGGCTGGCGTGCATCCAACCTTCGACAGGTCCTTCGTGTAATGCGACTCCCCCAAAATGAGCAGTCGGCAACCACCGACAACGTTTGGCACACCGAAACTTTTGCCAATCCACGGTTCAAACATTTCAGACCTTTCAAATGCAACGATGGATGCCACGACGCTGAACCGCTTGAGAGGTCGAAATCTACTTTTTAAATTTCCTGCAAAATGTCTGAGCTGTTCCTAGTGCACCTTTTCAGTAGGCACACTGTACCCGGTTGGGACTGGCCTGGCACATCGGCGGCTGGCCAATGGCTCTGACTCAGCCCCTCAGGAACGAAAGGGGTTCACTCCGTCGCCATCGCCTCGTTGCCATGCTGGATGTCGGCGTCGGTGGATTGGTATCGAATGAGAGGCACCGCTGTGCGCACATCCTGAACGGCCTCTGCCAGGGTCTTCTCGACCTCCCCCAGCTTGGCCAGCGCTTCGATCAGGAGGGCGTTGCGACAGGCAGGCATAGGGGGTCCTCGATCTCAGGGAAACCTACAAAGTTCAACTTATGGTGGTTTTTATTTCTTAGTAATCCCTTTTTGAGTGTGGGTTCTTATCTGTTTTGCAGCGCGGCAAAGCGCGATTCATGCCACACTTTTGGGTCAGGACGAGGGGCATGGCGGGTTCACGACATCGGCTGCAAAGCAGACATCGTTCGAACAGACGACGGAGAGTTCTCGTGGATTTGAAGTTGGATCCGGTCGATGTGGCGCTCGGCTTGCGAGTGCGGGCGTATCGAATGGAGAAGCGCCTAAGCATGCAAACCTTAGGGTTGCATCTCGGCGTCACATACCAGCAGATCCAGAAGTATGAAACGGGGCGCAACCGCATCAGCGTATCGACGGCGATCCGCATCGCGAAGGTGCTCGATTGCCCTCTCATTGATCTGATAGGCGCTGCTGAACCGGGCAGCAGCAACGCCAAGGACGTTCTCGCGAACCGGATACCGCCTCAACTCTCTCGGACGGTGGCGGATCTGGCTACGCTGCCGCCCAACATTCTCAGTCTGGTGTCCGATCTCGTCAGGGCTCTGTCGCAGTCGTCTCACGGCCAGGATCTACCCCTCGGCGTCGCTTCTCTCACCCCGTGCGACGATCCGCAGGACGCTGTCGGGAAGCGGGCGCTGAAGAGCTGACGCTTCTTTCCAATCCCCGACTAGCCAGAGGTCGAACTCGTCGGGTTCGGTCAGGATGACGGGCATGGCCTTGGGGTGGATTGCGCCGACCGTCCGGTTCGCCTCCGTCGTCAGGAAGCCGAACGCCTCCACCGTGACCTCGCCCTCGGCCTTCTTGCGAACGCTCGTCCATTCCGTCCAGAGACCGGCAAAGGCCATCAGAGGCCGATCCTCGCTGCCCGCGAACCAGACCGGGACCTTCTTGCCGTCCTCGTCGGTGTCGTATTCCGAGAACGAGGTGAATGGCACGAGGCAGCGATGGGCTGGGCCGAGCCAGCGGCGCCAGTGCGGGCTCTTGGTGTTGCGAATGTTCGTGATGCCCGGATCGGTCGCACGGCCTTTCAGGGCGAAGGCCGGCGAGGGCATGCCCCAGCGCGCCATCGTCAGCTCCCGCTCGCCGTCCACCGTGCGCACGATCGGCGCGCTCTGGTCGGGAAAGATGCCCGGCATGGGTGGCAGGTTGCCCGTGCGGTCCTTCATCGTCCGCGTGAACGCCAGGATCGCGGCCTGGCCCTTTGTCAGCGAGTAAAGGTTGCACATCAGGGGATCTCGCTGCCGGAACGGGGGAAGGCGCTGCCCTTCACCATGTGTTCGCGGTAGGCTCCAAGGCAATGTCGATGACCGAGGACGAAGCTGCAGATGGCTGACCAAAGGCTTCCAACCCTGGAGCAGGAGCGCGCCTTTGCCTCGCTCACGGACATTCTGGAAGGTCGACCCATCGACACGTCCATGGAGCGCATCGTTCGGGACCGGGAGGCGATGGAACACACCTTGTTCGAGATGATGGCGGACAAGCCTCAGGCTCCAGCCGCGACACTCCGGCGGCCTTCCAGACGGTGGCTCGTCGCGGCAGCGATTGGCCTCGGAGCGCTTGTCGTCTGGCTGACCTCGACGCCGGCACCGGCAGCCGAACGCATCGAAGGCCGCGCGACCGTCGTGGACGGCGACACGCTGGCGATCGAGGGCACGAAGGCGAGGATCAGGCTCTACGGGATGGACGCACCCGAGAGCAGCCAGACCTGTGACGACGCGGCGGGCAAACGCTATCTCTGCGGCGGCCGGGCGGCGCAGTATCTCGCCGACCTGATCGGCCGTTCCGGGCGCGTGGCGTGCTTCGAGGAAGATCGGGACCGGTATGGCCGGATCGTCGCCGAATGCGCCACACCGGGCAACGTCGTGCTGAACGCGGCGATGGTGAAGGCGGGCTGGGCGATCGAGTACAAGCAGTACTCGGACGGGCGCTACAGCCAGGAGGAGGCGGAAGCCAAGGCCGTCAAGCGGGGCCTCTGGGCGGGCCAGTTCATCGAACCGTCCAAATGGCGCAACCAGGGCCAGCGGCTGGAAAGCGAGCGCGCCGCCGAGGGGCAGCCCAAGGGTTGCGACATCAAGGGCAACATCTCGGGCTCCGGCAAAATCTACCACATGCCGGGCCAACAGAATTACGGGCGCACGAAGATCAATGAGAAGGCCGGTGAGCGCTGGTTCTGCAGCGAGGCTGATGCTCAATCGGCTGGATGGGTTCGGGCTAAACGATAGGCGCTAGACGGGTGCCTACAACTCGAAGATGATTTGGCTGAGGGAGGGCCACATGCTTCGAGGATTCGCAATTGCGTTGGCGCTGGCTGCGTCAATGTCATCTGCGCTTGCCGCGCAAACGACCCTGCAGGACCTGATATCGCGGCCGCCTCCTGCCGCGTCCGTCCCTATGACGCCGATCCCTGCCAAAGAGGTCCGTGTAGCTCAGGCGTGCTGCAAGACATGCTCCAAGGGCAAGGCGTGCGGCAATAGCTGCATCAGCCGGGAGAAGCAGTGCCATAAGGGGCAGAGCTGCGCGTGCGACCAGTGACCGCTCTCTCTGACCTCACGCCGATCCAGATCCGAGCGCTGATTAAGCTCGATACCCCAGGCGGTGACCCCGACAGCGTGGGCCGGCGGATCGAAGAGCTATCTCCGCAGATCCTGATGGGCGTGTTCGAATTGCTCGAACTGAAGCTCGCGACGTCGGAGTTCGGCTGGCAGAACACGGCCTGGTTCCGGCTGACGCCGAAGGGACGGGCTGTGCGGGAGTTTGGAGAAGCGTGATGTTTGCCTTCGCGGGCTCGTCAGCAGGGGGCGCAGAGCACCTTGGAGATCGAGCGAACGACGGCGTTCGCCGTGTCGCTTCCGGGTCATTCGGGAGCTCTTTCGAATGGCCCGCGTCTCCCTGACAAATGAGGCGGGTGACGCGGGCCGAACTGCTCATGGCGCAAGCAGTCCGCAGAATGTAACCTGTGGTTATTATATTTCAACGACAGTTTGGATTGCCGGATCGACGCCGAGGTAACGCACCGTGGTCTCGACCTGCGAGACGGGCTGGATGACACCGCCATGCGGGAGATCGAGCGCGGGCTATTGATAGCGCCCGAAGCAGCGCCACAAGAGGCAGGGCTGTGCGAGTGATCAATGACCGTCCTCTCCAACCTCACGCCTATCCAGATCCGAGCGCTGATCAAGCTGAATACGCCAGGCGGTAAACCGGAGGGGTCAGGAGGGTTTAGGGCCAACGGCGGGGCAACGGATGCCGGCTGATCCATCGCGTTTCCGGTGGGGCTAAGCACAGGGTCGCTTTGGCGAACGGGGACTCGCGCGGAGCCGGCTCCGGGTTGATGGACCTGATCTGTGAAAACAAAAAAGGACCGAATGGCTCCTTTGCGATGTCTGTTATCGCATCGGCCAGCCGTCTTTGCGGCGAGCGATATCTCGATCGATGCGTCGGCCGGTTATTTCAAAGTAGGCAATGGCGACTGGTATGGCGGCCAAACCGAACAGGGCGACCAAGAGAAGCGGATCCATGTCGGACATTTCAGCTCTCCGCTTTCATCAAGCCCACAAGATAGAATGCCACGGCCTCGGATACGAGCGCAAACAGGGTTCTAGCTGTAACGGTGAGGGAAGCTGGATGTTGCGAGCTGGATTAAGGAAGGTGCGCGAGACGTTTATTCCCTCCTTGGCATGGCCTCGGCGCGTATGATGCCCCGCCAACCCAAATCGATATGCGGGAAATCATCGCCTTTCGTCAGCAGAGGGCGGCGTTCCAGCTTCGCCTTCGGCTTCAGCAATGCAACCAGCACCGCATAGACGAGCAGCAAGGCAATGCCGGCAATGGCATAAGGCGCGAAAGCGGCGAGAGGCGAGGCGTCGGCCATGCTGCTCCATAACAGCATCGCCGCGGCCATGAACCAGTCAGTGCCAGCGACACGCCGACCCATCTGACCCGACACCACCCCGCAGGCTCGTCCGTTCCCCGCTGCACTGCCGCCGGTCCCGGCCGCGCCCTTCCCGGCCTCTTCGGTGTCCCGCGCCTTCTGGCTTGCCTCGCGCCCTGGCCATACCCCGGTCGATGACGGCCCAGCGCCAAGCCATAACCGCTGCGCGGTCCTCCTCTTCGTTCCGGTCCCCGGCTGCGCCGGCGAGGTTGGCCAGCCCTGCCCTCGCGGATCGGGTGGCTGTGGGGATTGGCTCCGCAAGCTGAAACCCCTAGATTGGAAGCGAACGTGAAGATCGACAGGCTCAAGATCGCCAAGGCTCTCAAAGCTGCCAGCAATGACCAAGGCAACGCCGACGACCTCGCGCAGGAACTCGCCGACGCCTACGACAATGCGGAGAAAGACATGGTCTCCCTTGAGGACCTCAAAGCTATCAATGCCCGCTCCGACGCGCGCCACGCCGAAATGCTTGCGAAGTTTAGAGATGCGACCAATCGCCAGATCATCTGGACCGTCGTCATCGCCTTCCTGGTGGTAGGGACGATCGCTGCCATCGTGAAGCTCTGATAGGCCTAGGAAGGCGGCTCCTGCGGGCTTCCATTTTCGCCACGCCCACCCTTCAGCACGGCGCTACACAATTGCGGAGAAGAGCATGGTTTCCATGAAGGATCTCGAGGAGATCAGTGCTCGTTCCGATGCGCGCATCAAGGCTGCCGTTAACCGCCAGATCGTCTGGATCGCCGTCATCGGCTTTGTCTTTACTATCGCGATCGTCGCCATCGTGAAGCTTTGACAAGCGACATAGGCGTGTCCCTTTAGGCCGAGCTTTGATTGCTGTTCTCCCCGAGCTCCTGAAGGGGTCTCAGTTCTTCGGATCACGATCCTTCACGCGCACGCCTGGCCGTTGTAGGTGTGATCGGACAGCAAAATGGGCGCCACAGGATCCTGTAGCACCCATACAAGGGTCTGAATATATCAGAGCTTGTCGTGCGCAGCCTTCGACACGCTGTCAGCGCCATCCTTCACTGCGGCTTTGGCATCGCCCTTCACCTGCTGAGCTTCGCCCTTCAGCTCCTGGGCTTTGCCCTTTGCTTCCAAGCTCTCATTGCCGGTCAGATTGCCAACCCCTTGCTTCAGGTTGCCCATCGCTTCGTTCGCCAGACCTGCGGCTTTGTCGCTCGTGCTACCCATGGGATCTCCAATCTCTGTTGCTGTCTCTGCGACAAAAACGAGCTTTTCCGTGATTGGTTGCAAGCCGCTGCCTCAGTGCCTTGCAAATGAAGGTGGCGATGAGAAGAGGTCCCCTCCTGATCGAAAACGTATTTCAGCGCAGCACGGCGCTCGAACAGGGAGTGCTCATTACAAATCTTTAAGACGTGGAACCAAAGGCTGCGAAACGCGCCCCTACTTTGGGTGTCGGGAGCACTGATCGGCATCTTTTTGAAGAGGCTCCCCAACCGTTCCGCAGACGGTCTTCTACGATTGCTTCTGTGCTAGCGGTGTCGCAATCGATCCGAACCTGCCCCAAGTCTTCACGCTGCCTGAGCGACAGGTGGATGCAGCATCTTGACGACGGGTGTTGAACTTAACATCTGACCGGACTGGTCTAAGCGCTGCAGAACCTCGTTGATCTGCTCTGCACCTAACGACTGCTCGCGGCAGGCAGACGAAATCTCAGACACGAGTTCGGTAGTGCGCTGGATATGGGGGACGAGCGCACGCAAACTTTCACCCGCCGCTTCGGACGCCTGAAGCGTGCTCGCAGTCAACGTCTCGATCTCGCTGGCCGCTCGTCCCGCTCGTTCGGCAAGCTTACGGACTTCGCTTGCTACGACAGCAAAGCCCTTGCCGTGCTGACCGGCACGCGCCGCCTCAATCGCGGCGTTGAGGGCCAGAAGGTCTGTTTGGCGGGCGATCTCCTGCACGACGGAAATCTTGGCAGCGATGGTACGCATGGCCACCACCGATCGCTCAACCGCTTCGCCTCCACGCCCAGCACTGGCAGATGCATCTTGCGCAAGTCGCTCTGTACGGCCCGCGTTGTCCGCGTTCTGGCGGATGTTGGCGGTCATTTCTTCCATAGTCGAGGAGGCATCTCCCAAGGCACGCGACTGCTCATCGGCTAGGCGCTGGCGCTCGCTGTCGAGCCTGACCTTCTCAGCTTCCAAAGCCTGGAAATAGGTCGAGATACCGAGATCCATGTCAAGGACTGCGAGCTTCACGAGAAGCCCGATCAGACGTCCGGCGTTCTCGGTTCGGCGACGACCAACGAAGCCACGTCCCACTAAAGTTGGGACGAGTTCGGCAACCATCGTCTCCAAGATCAGGCCATATCCGCCAAGATGCCAACGCGGCTCCAGACCAATGCGTGCATGGACGCGGCCGACGCGTTCGGCGTTCTCAGCATACGCTTCATCAATCTCACCCGATGCGATGCGGCTCCAATGCTCGCCCTGGGCAATTCTTGCAGCATCGAGTCGTTCGCTATTTGGAAAGAAGCGGTTGACGGCTGGAGTGGCCTCGACTTGAGCGTAGAAGCGACCGAGGGCACACTCGAGCGCCTGTTGAACCAATACCGCATGAGGCTTCAAGCTTTCCAGCTCATCCTCCTCGATCTGAAGGAAGCGCAAACGTTCGTTGAAAGCCGTATGCATCTGCCCTGCGTCCCGTTGGCTAACTATTAAGCTCGGGTTGCGGTGATATAACCGTGGAGTGAAGGCTTCGCTAAGGGGAGCGTATCGTCGAATTCGAAGTTTCCAAGTGCCGCGGCAGTGCACTGTGCTGGAGCGGTTCAATTCGCGGAGGGACGATTACGGCACGCATTTAAACGGCCGGACGAACACCTCCAACATGTAGAATGCAATCAGCAGCTTGTGGGCGCTACACATCCTCACTAGACCATACAAAAATTAGAATGCGGCGTCACTTCAGCGTCGATGTGGGGGTGGTCGTGACGCCCACCGAAATTTCGAAGTGTTCCCAATCTCAACGGGGGTATGCTGATGCTAGGGATAGGTCTGGCGGTCTTTAGGCACAGTATAGAATTTCGACCGCAACATCATACCACTGATAGATTGTAGTCTTCGTAGATTGATCAGAATCTGAGGAACGAATTTCGACGCCTAGATACTGCAAAACCGTTTACTTTCACACCTGTCGGAAAACACCTGTTTTCCGACAGGTGAGGGACGAGCGGTGATGTTTGCGTGCTTGGATATCCATTTTTGCACGACAAACCATGTCGGATTGACTAGATGTGCGGAAAGCTCTTACCGAGGGATTTCCGTACATGCTGGTCGGTTACATGCGGGTTTCCTCCAGCGATGATCGCCAATCCGTCGCCTTGCAGTGCGACGCACTGGTCGCGGCTGGGGTGGACGAGCGTCATATCTATTCCGACAAGGCATCGGGCGCGCGAGACGACCGGCCGGGTCTGAAGGCGTGCATCGAGTATATGAAGTGGGGCGACACGCTTGTTGTCTGGAAACTCGACCGCCTTGGCCGTTCCCTGCCTCACCTGCTAGCGATTGTCGAAGACCTGCGTTCTCGTGGCGTGGCCTTCCGTTCTCTGACCGAGTCCATGGACACGCAGACGCCTCATGGTGAGCTTCTGTTCTCGTTTTTCGGCGCCCTTGCACAATATGAACGAGCCTTGACCCGTGAGCGCGTTATCGCCGGGCTGGCTGCTGCGCGCCGAAGAGGGCGGCGGGGCGGGCGTCCTCCCACCCTGACGACTGAACAGATCGAGCAGATCACGGCCGCCCTTGCCGCCGGCGCCAGCAAAGCGTCCGTGTGCCGAACCTTCAAAGTGGCCCGCTCGACCTTGATCGATACGCTGGCCCGCATCGGTTGGTCCTCACCCATTCGAGTTTAAGCTCTGCCGCAACGGATGCGAGCTGTCGTTGCGGCCAGGGGCGCCCATGCGAACCATCCTGTTCTCATATAGGAGCACGCCATAAGCAAAAGACCGTTGCATGCCCGCCCCAGCTTCAGCTTTTGAGAGCGTTTTCTGCGACACCCCAAGGCTGAAAATCTCAAATCGATTTTTAGCCTCATTTCGGCCTTGATGGAAACGAAAGCGAGGAAGCTAAAGGGGCTCTCGCTTCCTGCGATCGATAAATTTGTGTTAAGCGGTATGCGTTGTGCCGCGTGGTATCACGCCAAGAGCCTTCATGGGTTCGGTTCGAGCAATGAAAGAAGTGAATCTGACGATGGCTCGAATTTGGCAGCCGCAAGCTCTGCGCTTCATCGCATTAAATAATGCAGTGCCGAAGTAAAATCATGGCAAAAATTTAGTTTTGCTTTCCAAAATAAAATTTTTCCATTGATCGGGGGTGCGGGTGTCGTACATCAGTAATAAGAAATCGGCATTGGGCGGAGCACTTTCCGTCTGCAAAACGAATTTCATATTCGTCATTGTTTTTAGCTTTTTTATCAATCTGCTGATGTTCATCAGCCCCCTCTACATGATCCAGGTCTATGACCGGGTTCTCGCCAGTCGCAGTGAAGTGACTTTGATCATGGTCACGCTGCTGGCTGTCGCACTGCTGGTTGTTTATGCCGCCTTGGAATCCATCCGTTCCCGTATTCTCGTCAGAACGGGCGCACGGTTCGATAAGTTCATCGGCAAGAATGTTTTCTCGACTTCCTTCCGCGGGCACCTGCGTTCGCCAACCGGTGGCTACTCGCAACCTGTGCGAGATCTCGACACGCTTCGAGAATTTCTGACGGGCGGAGGCATCATCACCTTCTGCGATGCGCCGTGGATGCCGATCTTCCTGGCTGTCTGCTACATGATCCATTTCTGGATCGGCGTCGTGGCAACCATCGGCGCGGTCGCGATTTTTGGCCTTGCGCTCGCCAATGAGCTGATGACGCGCCGCCATCTCAAGGATGCCTCCGTCGCCTCGATCGGCGCCAACCAATACGTCTCGACGACCCTGCGGAACGTCGAGATCATCCATGCGCTAGGCATGATGAAGGCCATCAGCGGCCGTTGGAGCACGCTGCACGACCGGGCGATCGGCTTGCAGGCACAGGCGAGCGACCGGGCGGGTCTGATCCTCGCGACGTCGAAATTCATACGAACTGTACTTCAGATCGCGATCCTGGGCGTGGGCGCCTATCTCGTGCTGGAGTCGGAAGTGACGCCGGGCGCCATGATCGCCTCCTCGATCATGATGGGCAGGGCCCTCGCTCCGGTGGAGGGCGCTGTCGCGCAATGGAAAGGGTTCATGGCGACCCGCTCGGCCTATGACCGACTTTCCAAAATGTTCGAAAGCACTCAGCCTGAGCCGGAGAAGATGCCGCTCCCGACGCCGACCGGAGCGATCACTCTCGAGCAGCTCGTCGTTGCCCCTCCGGGCACGAACGCTGCGACGCTCAAGAGCGTGAATATGCAGATCATGCCTGGCGAAGTGGTCGGCGTGATCGGTCCGTCCGGTGCGGGCAAGTCCACACTGGCCCGTGCTCTGACGGGTGTTTGGGCGCCGCTCAGCGGCCATGTCCGCCTCGACGGCGCCGACATCGACAACTGGCATGCGGAACTGCTGGGACCGCATATCGGCTACCTGCCCCAGGATGTTGAGCTTTTCTCCGGCACGATTGCCGAGAACATCGCCCGTTTCACATCGGTCGATGCCGAAGCGGTCGTGAAAGCCGCCCAGAAGGCTGGCGTTCATGAAATGATCTTGCAGCTCACCGACGGCTACAACACGAAGATTGGTGAAGGCGGGCGTTCACTCTCCGGCGGTCAGAGGCAGCGCCTCGGCCTTGCGCGCGCGCTTTACGGCGATCCGAAGATCATCATTCTCGATGAGCCGAACTCGAGCCTCGACAGCTATGGCGAGGCGGCTCTCGCCCAGGCATTGCGGATCGCAAAATCCGAAAAGCGCACTGTTGTGGTCATCAGCCATCGTGCGTCTTTGCTCAACGAAGTGGACAAGCTCGCTGTCTTCACGGCTGGGACGCTGACCATGTACGGTCCTGCGGCGGACGTGATCGAACGCCTGAACCCACGCTCGGGAACGCAGGCGCCTGTTGTTCAACCCATGGGTCAGGTGACCCACATGACGCGCGCGAACGCTTGACGGCTTACAAAGCTCAAACGGCAAGCCTGATGAATTGCACTTCTCAGGTGGACGACGCCCCGATTTCGCCGGAAACGCCAGAAAGGCAAAGCGCATGACCAATGGATCTATGGAACCTATGGAACGCGCGCTTCCTGCTTTGGAATCCAAGCGGAGTTTGCCCGGACCCTTGGCGCGCTTCCTGAAGAAGGGTGAAGACCAGGATCTTCATGAGGCTAGGGACATCAGCGCCCCGGTCTCCGCTCGCGGTCCGATCATTGCTGGTCTCGTCCTTATCGGCGTGACCTTCTTCGGCGCTGGGGTCTGGGCCTCGACAGCTCCGCTCGCCAGTGCTGTCACGGCATCGGGCACCGTGACGCTCGCAGGCAAGCGGCGATCCATCCAGCATCTGGAAGGCGGCATCATCAAATCCCTTCATGTCCGCGAAGGTCAGGAGGTGCAGGCCGGTGACGTCTTGGTCACGCTCGACGAAACGCAGGCCAACGCCGCTGTCGTCCGCCTGCGGACCCAGCTTGATACGCAGCTCGCCATGCAGGCTCGTCTGATCGCCGAGCAGAGCGGAAAGGAGAGCATCTCTTTTCCGTCCGATCTCGAGCAGCGCAACACGGATGCGAAGGTCCAGGAAATCCTGGCAGGTCAGCAGCAGGAATTCGACGAGCGGCGTAAGACGTTGTTCGGCACGGTCGATCTGCTGCAACAGAAGATTACTCAGCTTCAGCGTACGATCGATGGCCTGACGGCACAGAGAAAATCCCGCGAAACGCAGGTCAAGCTGATCCGTGAGGAACTGACTGCGCTGGAAGGCTTGCTGCGCAAGGGATTGATGAACAAATCCCGTGTTCTGGAACTGCAGCGCGGTTCGGCACAGCTCGACGGTGAGATCGGTGATGTCACGGCCCAACTCGGCCGGGCTCAGCAGCAGATTTCCGAAGCGCAGATGCAGATCATACAAACGCAGCAGCAGTTCCGCGAGGATGTCGTCTCGCAGCTGCGCAATGCCGAATCCCGTGCCGCCGATCTGCAGCAGCAGTTGTTCGTGGCCAGCGATATCTCGAAGCGCTTGGACATCCTCGCGCCCCAGAGCGGCACTGTGCAGAACCTTGTCGTGACGACGGTGGGCGGCGTCATTGCGCCGGGCGAGGTGCTAATGGAGATCGCGCCCAAGGAAGGCGACTTCCTGGTCGAGGCTCAGGTGTCGCCGCTCGATATCGACAATGTTTCTATTGGACAGGAAGCTGAAGTTCGTTTCTCGGCGTTGGATCTGCGTACGACGCCGGTAATCATGGGCAAGGTCGTATCGCGATCGGGTGATCGGATCGAGCCGAACAACCGCCCGCCCTATTTCCGTGTTCAGGTCGAAACGCCGCCTGAGGAGATGAAGAAGCTCCAGGGGCGTCAGTTGCAAGCGGGTATGCCGGCGGAAGTGCTGATCCAGACCAGCGAGCGGACCTTGATGAACTACCTCACCAAGCCGCTGACGGACCAGCTCCGCCGTGGCATGAACGAACAGTAAGCCTTCAAACGGAGAATATCACTATGACCGATTCCAACGGCTTTCAGCTTCCTCCTGAGAACAAGGAACGTGTCATGCGTCTGACGCAGGATGTCTTCGTTCCGAACCTCCAAAAGGCCGTCGAGGAAGGTAGCAAGCATGCGCCTTTCACTGAGGTCTTGAGTGCAGCCTCTACGGCATACGCCAATCTTGTTGAGATGACTGTCGGCCGCGAAGCTGCCGTCATGCTTCTGCGCAACTTGGCCGACCATATGGAAACGCGCCCCGTCGAGCAGCCGATCCAATAAGGGAAGCGGCCTTTCGCGAGGCCGAACGTCGGGCGTTGCCGTCACTGGAACTCGCGCGAATTTTGTCCTATGATAAAGTTCCGACCGTTGAAGCGGTTTCTTCTAAAATTTTGATCCGCTTCCGGAAGCTGGTTTAAGGCCAGGTGCGTAAGGGTTGAGTGATGGCGACGCAGACTGTTCTGGCTGAGGATATGGCGCGCCAGCGTCTTCGTAAGGAAGGCGGTGCCTGGCTTCGGAGCCGGCGCGAGGCTGCCGGTCTGTCGCAGCGCGAACTCGCCGAACGCGTTGAGGTTGGTTATTACACGTTCGTCTCTCAGATCGAGGCGGGACGTGGCCGTATCCCAGCCGAGCGTTACAG
Source organism: Aureimonas sp. AU20 (assembly GCF_001442755.1). Classification (NCBI taxonomy): domain Bacteria; kingdom Pseudomonadati; phylum Pseudomonadota; class Alphaproteobacteria; order Hyphomicrobiales; family Aurantimonadaceae; genus Aureimonas; species Aureimonas sp. AU20. Next base: position 42,410 of record NZ_CP006372.1, read on the forward strand.
CATCTGGGCAAACGCCCTCGATATGAACGCACGCGACTTCGTGCGTAGCATCATGTCCTATTACGAACCGAGCACGTACGAGATCCTGTTTGGCGAAAAGGGTCAGGCGTGATCGGTCGCTCGATGGCCGCGCCGATCAGCGTACGCTTTTAGGCGCTTGGGAGCGGATCGCGTCGTGACGGCAACCATTCTTTCCTTCGGACGTCGCCAACCTAATACGCCCCTTCTGCCAACGAAGATGCCTTGGCAGAACCAGGATCTCGCCGAACTCTATCGCGTTCGAGATCGCTTGTGTGCGGCCGGGCTGAATGTCGACGTCGAAGCCGGCGTTACCGACGAGGGTGATCCCTGGTTCGTGTACGTTCAGGCGGGCACCGACAATGTCGTTGTCCATATCGCGCGTATCGACAGCGAGATTCATGTCATCAACTGCGTGACGGGCGGTGCCTATACTGGGACGAGCTTCCGTGAAGTGTCCGACCAGATGCTGGCGGATGCGCCTCTTGCGCTGAGCACCCAGGTGCGCAGAGGCTCCAACGTCGTCCTGCATCCCAGTGCGTTCCTCACCGCCTTTGTCGCTGCCGCGATCATGCTGATCGACCTTCTGGAGCACGGCAGGGCCGAGGCGGCGACCCACCACGATGATGTAACCGGTATCGGGCATCACGGAGGGTGGGTCGTGACAACCGGCGCTTCGCAGGCTGACCCTGAGGCTGCCCATTCCAACCAGCCCGCCGCCTCCAGCAATGAGCCTACTGGCGATGTGGATGTTCTTCATCGTCGCCTGAGCAAAGAAGCGACCTTCTCGCTCCAAACCCTTTCCAACGCATCCCCTATAACCAATTTCCTAACCGTTCCTGGCACTGGTTTTACGCTGGCTTCATCGCACGGTTTTCTGGCTGAAGTGCCTGGCATGAGCGCGAGCGTGACGCTCGCGGCCGGTCTTCTGGCGGCCGAGTTCGCCCGCTCGTTCGCGAGCGAGGTTGCGCATTCGACGCCCGAGAACACAGGACTGACGCAGGGCTTCGTCTCTCTCCTGAATGCGTTCGTCGCCGTCGAGTCCGTCCACGCTAAGGCACCATCGCTGCCTGCGTCTGTGTCGGCCGTTGTGTCCGCGCCTGTCGATCCCATCGCGATTGTCACGCACAGTGAAGCAGACACCGCCCATCATGCCGTAGTGGCGGAAATCGGCTCATTGAGTGCGGCTATCAGCGTCAAGCCGGTTGCAGATGGGTGGACTGAGCACGCTCTGTTTGCAGCATCTGACGCGCACAAGACGACCCCGTTGGGGGCTGGATCTTCGGTCTTCCAATCGCTTGTGCAGGCTATGGCTCCCGCGCAGGAAACAACGCGCTCCACGCCTACACCTTCCACACCTGCCGAGACGTCCGCGCCCATACCTGTTGCCGTTGCGCAGACCGCCACTGGCACTACCAGTCCTCTACCCGCTACAAAGGCTGAAGGGACGAAGGACGGATCGACGCTCGATCTCGGCTGGGTCGTGTCTCAGCTCGTCAAACACACAAGTCTAGCGGACTCACTGCAACAGTCGTTCAATCTCTCTGATAATTCCATATCCAAGACCAAAACGCCGCTGACCGATAGTTCAAGCGAGAAGACTACGTCCAGCATTTCGCCAGACCATGCCGCCGTTGACACGACCGTTTCCAGGCCCGAGCTTCTAGCGCCGTTGGACACAGCCCTGTCGGTCGATGATCCCAAGACGGAAACCAAACCTGTCGAGTCCACCATCGTTCAGGCGAAGGATGGTGTTGCGACGTTGCAAGCCGGTCTGCATGAGACGGTGCATTACCACACCGGCACTTCGCTGACGATCAAGGGCTTCGTACTGGGAGAGGATCATCTTCTCTTCGACGGTACGGCGGGGGACACGATGACGAAGAGCGCCCGTGCGGATGGCTACGACCTCGTTTTGGGTGATGTGGATACGGGGATCATGCGTCTGATAGGCGTTCTAGCCGATCCCGCTATCTCTCATCCGCAGGGCGAGCAACACGCGGACGCTTGATCGCACTTCAAAAAACTCGAACCTGACCCGAACCTTAACGGGCGAAAAACCATAGGTCGGGTTTGACACGGTAAGTGCGTCTTTTTAATCACGTTGCGACACGCGGAAGGCGAAAGCCGGTTGAGGGTCGCTTGTCAGGGATACAGTGATTGCTGTATCCCTGATCTCGAATGAAGCATGGGGAGGACGGCGGGGGCCGTCGGGGAAGTTTTCAAACCAGCATTCGCCGCCCTTTTAGGGCGCGGCCTCTTCAGTCACCGCTCGTTTGCGCGAGCCGTGACATGGCGGCCGATCTGATCAGCATGCCAGCAGGGCTGGCGCCAGCCCTCAACGAAGCCAACGGAGACTCCAAATGGCACAGCTTGCGTTTGACGCGACCTTCTACCTCTCGCAAAACCCGGACGTCGCTGCTGCGATCTCGCGCGGTATTTTCACAAGCGCGGAACAGCACTACAATACGTTCGGTCGCTTTGAGAGCCGCAACCCGAGCGCTTACTTCGACACTGCCTTCTATCTTTCACAGAATCCGGATGTCGCTGCTGCTCGCGTCAATCCGTTCGCGCATTTCCTCCAGTTCGGCGCTGCAGAAGGCCGCTTTGCGAATAACACCGCTGACGCAGCCCTCGACACCGACAATAATAACCGCGCTAACGAATTCGACGCTGCTACCTACCTCGCTGCCAACCAGGACGTCGCTCAAAACGTTGGCACCGGCAAAGCATTCGCAACGGCATACCAGCACTACATTCTGTTCGGCCAGTTTGAGACACGTTCTGGCGTTCCAGCTGCAGGTCCGTTCACCAACACCGGTGTTGCGCCTAACACTGGTACGACATCTGTGTTGACGGTCAATACGGATAGTCTCACTGGTACGAGCGGGAACGATACGTTCCGGGGCGATAACACAACGGTTCAAGCTGCTGACACCATCAACGGTGGATCGGGGCGGGACACGTTTGCGTACACGGATACTTCCGCTAACGGCGTAAATCCGACGCTCACAACGACCGCTGTAGAAGTTATCAGCATTCGCAACATCAACGGCACCGCTGCTGTCAATGGTGCTACTGAGGTTGCGACTGTCACGTTTACAGATCTGACTGCCGGCCAGACCGTTGTTATCGCCGGTCGTACTGTGACCGCAGGCGGCACCGGAGCTACCGCAGCCGACGTTCGTGATGCTTTCCTTAGCGGCAATACCACCCCGGTCGGTGGGGCAACTCCGTCTGGAACCTTGACTGGTTATGCCGGTGCAAATGGCTCTGGCGCAAATGCTGTCCTTACTAGCAGCACTGCTGGCAACGTGACCGATGCTTCAAATACCGGCACCGGCGTTGCTAACATCAACATTCAGCAAGGCGTGACTGCGGTTACTGGTTCGCAGACCCCGATTTCGGTTTCTGCGGCGAATTTCGTTGGAGCAACGGATTTCGTTTCCGACAACTCGACCGGCATTGTTTCGTTCAATGGCCTTTCGCAGGGCCAGAACATCACTGTGAACGGCAATGGCGTTACTGCGAACGGTAACGTAAACGCTTCTTATGGTGCTACTGCCACGTCTTCGACTGTCAACGTCACTGGTGGAACAACTACCGGTGCGGTCACCTTGACAGGTTCAGGTCTCACGACGGCTACAGTTGTTTCGTCTGGTGCAGCAAACACCCTGGGTGCGATCGACCTTGCGGCCTCCAAGACCATCAACATTAATGCTGCAACCGCGCTTACCGCTGCCAGCATTGCTACGACTGGTACCGAAAGCACGCTGAACATTACGGGTGCCGGCAAGACCACCATCACTGGCGCTCTTGATACCGACTTCACGAATGTCAACGCGTCCACGAACACCGGCGGCGTCGCTCTGACACTGAGCTCCACCACGACTACAAAAGTCATTGGTGGTACGGGCGCTGACACGTTCACCACGGGTTCGGCTTTGACGACTGGTACCGTGGATGCTGGCGCCGGAACAGATACCCTGGTTGTATCGAACAGTGCACATCTCGCGACCGCCGCGCTTGGTGCGAAGTACACCAACTTCGAACTGCTTCAGGTTCAGGATGGGGTGAGCGTTGATTTGGGGAACATCTCGGGCATCACCGGTGTCCGGATCAACGACGCTGGTAACGCCACTAGCGTGACCGGTCTGTCGGCCGCTCAGGCTGCTAACGTTTCTATTCTTGCAGCGGACAGCGCGAATGGCACAATCACAATTGGCTTGACCAACGCTACGGCAGCTGGCCAGATTGACTCGGTTAACGCGACGCTGACGACTGTTACAACCGGATCTAACCCTGCAGCACAGTCGATCAACCTTACAGGCCTTACACTCGCTGGCGTTGAAAAGCTGGCGTTGACGGGAACCGGTACTGTAACCTCTAACACGGGCGCTGTTACGTTTACGACCACGAACGCAACATCCTTGGACACCATTACCTTCAGTAACGCAGGTAACGGCAACAGCATCACGATTGCAGCAGGCCACACCGCAACAAACTTGGTTGTTGATGCTTCGGCATCGGCTGGTTCGATCACCATCAATGCCTCTGCCTACGCAACTTCCACTGGTGCAACGCTCCGGGGCGGCGCTGGTAACGACACGATCACGGGTTCTGGACGTGCTGACATCATCGTGGGTGGTGCCGGCAATGATACGATCCGTGGCGGTGCTGGTGCGGACGTACTGACCGGCGGCGCAGGCAACGATAAGTTCGTTTTTGGAGCAAGTGAGTCGTCTGTTTCCGCGGTTCATACGATCACGGATCTCAATCTTGGTTCGAATGCTGCAACAGGTGCTGTTGATGGGCTTCAGTTTGCCCAGTCTGGCGCGTCGGGCGTTGCGGGTGCTGGTGTAACCATTGTTACGCTGACGGCCGCTCAGCAGACTGCAGTTTCGGGCGCCGCCGATCTTGCTACGGCTGTGAACGCGCTGCTTGCAACTGGCGGTGCAGCAAACGCTGCTGGCTCGGTTGCGCAGTTCACGTATGGTTCGGATACTTATATCCTGCATTCGGGTTCTACTGATAACGCGACGTTCGCAGCGACCGATCATCTGGTGAAGGTTACTGGCCTTGCTGGAACGCTCGATGCTTCCGATATTACGCTGTTCGCGTAATGTAAGTCCGACAGCTATCACTTCTGACAGTTGTTAATGCAAAGCGGCGGGGAGAAATTCCCGCCGTTTTTATTTAATCTAAAGGGTGTTATAGGCTGGTCGTAAACGCCGTTCCGTCCGCGCTTCGCTTAGAGCGTCATAGGCATTGAGTCTGAGCCCTTGGCGTAGCAGGAGGGCTTGGAGCCATGATGCTGCAGCTGGTCATGGCGACGAAGGCGTCGATCATGAAGGCTAGACGGATGACCTGTAAGCGCTGTCCTCAGGCCACGGCTGCGAGCGCAGTCTCAGCGGATTTGAACCGCCACGGCATGAGTTCGTCGATGCCGCGGTTGGGATGGGCCTGAACGATGCGGGTGATGACATCGGCTAGGTAGACCTGTGGATCGACGCCGTTGAGTTTGCAGGTCTCGACGAGTGAGGCGATGACGGCCCAGTGTCGAGCGCCTGCGTCGGATCCAGCAAAGAGGGCGTTCTTTCGCGTCAGGGCGAGCGGACGGATCGAGCGCTCGACAACGTTGTTGTCCAGCTCGACGCGCCCGTCGTCGAGGAAGCGGGACAGGCCTTCCCAGCGTGAGAGCGCGTAGCGGATGGCCTCAGCGAGCTTGGTCTTCTGGCTGATCAGCGTGAGCTTCTCGCGCAGCAGGGCTTCGAGTGCGTCGAGAAGCGGCCGGGTGAGGTCCTGGCGCACGAGGCGACGCACCTCGGCGGATCGTCCGCGGATCTCGGTCTCGATCCGGTAGAGCGCAGCGATGCGCTCCAGCGCCTCCGATGCGATCGGTGCGGGACCGGCAGCGGCGAGTTCGTAGAACTTGCGTCGCACGTGCGCCCAGCAGAAGGCGAGCTTCACCTCGCCCTTGTCGGCCAACGCCCGATAGCCGGCATAACCGTCGACCTGCAGCGTGCCGGTGAAGCCCTGCAGATGCTCGACCGGACGCTCGGCCTTGCGGTCGGGGGCATAGACGAAGACAACGGCAGGCGGATCGGCTCCCTGCCAGGGGCGATCGTCGCGGGCATAGGCGAAGAGTTGGCCGGTTTTGGTCCGGCCGAGGCCGGGATCGAGCACCGGCGCCGTGGTCTCGTCGGCGAAGAGCTTGGAAGAGGCCTTCAGATGACCGAGCAGCCGTTCGTGGACGGGCCGCAGCAGGAAGGCGGCACGCCCGACCCAGTCGGCCAACGTCGAACGATCGAGATGGACACCCTGCCGGGCGTAGATCTGAGCCTGGCGGTAGAGCGGCAGGTGGTCGGCGAACTTGGAGACGAGCACCTGCGCAACGGTCGCTTCGGTGGGCATACCGCCCTCGATCAGCCGTGCCGGCGCGGGAGCCTGGACCACGACGCCCTCGCAGGCCCGGCAGCCGTAGCGCGGGCGCCGCGTCACCAGCACCCGGAACTGGGCTGGGACGATGTCGAGACGCTCGGCGACATCTTCGCCGATCACGTGCAGCGCATGCCGGCAGCAGGGACAGACCTTGTCCTCGATGTCGACGACGGTCTCGATCCGCGGCAGATGAGCGGGCAGCGAACCCCGGTTCGCCCGGCGGCGGACGGCCCGTTCGGCCTTCGCCTTCGGAGCGGAAGCTTCTTCGGCCGCTTCGTCGTCGGCCACGCCCTGCTCGACGTCTTCCAGCCCGAGCAGGAGCTGGTCCTCGGGCAGCGTCTCGGCGCGGCGGCCGAAGCGGTGACGCTGCAACTCCTTGATGATCTGCTCGAGCCGCTCGGCGCGCAGCCGCTCGGCGATCAGCATCGCCTTGAGCGTGCTGGGATCGTCGGGAAGCGTGTCGGCCGCTAGGGTCATAGAGCCAGTGAATCACCTCCCAATCCCAGCGGCAACAGGCTTTGCCGCTCCTACGTCAGCCTGGCAGAGCCGGCACACGGGTCTCCCGCACGGCATGGACGCGGCGCCAGTCGAGGCCTTCCAGGAGCGCCGAGAGCTGGGCCGCTGTCAGATGCAGCACGGCGTCCTGCGCCTTCGGCCAGCGGAACTCGCCGTCCTCCAGGCGTTTGGCGACGAGGACGACGCCCGTGCCGTCCCAGAACACCAGCTTGATCCGATCGGCCCGCTTGGCGCGGAACACGTAGACCGCGCCCGAGAAGGGATCGGCGCCCATCGTGTCGCGCACCAGGGCCGCCAGCCCTTCGGCGCCCTTGCGGAAGTCCACCGGCTTGGTCGCCACCATCACCCGGACCGAGCCCGAGGGGCCGATCACGATGAGCCCTTCAACGCCTGTATCACCGCCGTGATCGTGCGCGGGTCGGTGCCATTGGGGATCCGCACCGAGACGCCGTCGATCTCCAGTTCGATCGTTGGGCCTGCCTTGCCGGCGGAGCGCGGACGTCGCTTGCGCGCCGGACCCTTAGTCTCCACGCTCGCCGCCGCGACCACCACCGGCACGAAGCGTTGCTCGATGACCGGTGAGGGCAAAAGCGGCGAAGCTCGATCGGCGTCATTCATCGGTCCGCGAAGCTGGCGGCGCCAGGTGAAGAGCTGGGAATGGCCGAGCCCATGGCGGCGAGCCACCGCGCTCACGCTCTCCAGGCCCGAATAGCTCTCGGCAACGATCGCAGCCTTCACCTCATCGCTCCATTCGCGCCGACGGCCCGCGCCCGTGAACACCTCGAACCGCCGAACCGGCTCCGGGCCAGCATCGGCACATGACATCGACATAGCTCCAAGCCCTCCTGCAACGCGAAGGGCTCAGACTCGACGCCTACCTCGCCCTCAGCAAGGTGCGGTCGGGACGACGCTTACGATGACCTTGCCATTCCAGCTTGTGAACTTCAGTCCGTCGGAACACCATTTCAAATTCGAACGCATCACCATGACCTTGCCGTCTTGGATCCGGCCCCGCGGACGGCCTATGTGGCGCTCCAGCACAAGAGCGTTGACCTGCATAATACGGTGTACGCGCTTGCGATCGGCCACAAGAACCAACCCGGTCCCACCCCAGAACTCTAGGGCCTGTTAGCGTCTGAAGCCGACTCTATGTCGCCAGCTTTTCCGATGACGGAGAGCTGAGATGCTAAGCAACGAGCAATGGTCTGATCTGGAGCCGCTGATCGAAGCGTGCCGCCCGCATGCGAAGGTTCCGAGCCCGCACCTTCGCCGAACGGTGGAAGCGATCCTTTGGCGTCAGCAGAACGGAGCGAAGTGGCGTGCTCTGCCGGCCGAGTTCGGCCCGTGGTGGATGGCCGCGCAGACCTTTATCCGGTGGGCGCGGCTGGGGGTCTGGGAGAGGCTGCTTGTGCTGGTCCAGGAACGCGGCGTCAGGCTCGGCATGGTGTTCCTGGACGGCACCAATATCCGGGCTCACCAGAAGGCGGCAGGCGCCAGTCGAAAGGGGGATCTGCAAAAGAGCGAGACGGCCGTGAAGCGCTTGGCCGATCTCGTGGTGGCTATGGCACCAAAGCCTGCGTGATGGCCGACGGCGCAGGGCGTGCCATCGCATTCCGCCTCGCACCTGGGCAGGCCCATGAACTGCCGCACGCCGTCCCGCTCCTCGATCGCCTACCGGACGTGCCGAAGTGGGTGGTGGCCGGCCGCGGCTATACCAGCCATGCGTTCCGCCGACACATCTGGGACATGGGTGTCCGGCCTGCCATTCCCCCACTTCGCCACGAGGCCCCCGTCGCCTGTCCGGACTGGATCTACAACAACCGCAATCGGGTCGAGCGTTTGTGGGCTCGGCTGAAGGAATGGCGCGCCGTGGCTACCCGCTACGAGAAGACCGCAACCAGTTTCCTCGGCGTCCTCTGCCTCGCCGCCACGCTCCATTGGGTCAGGCGCTAACAGGCCCTAGAGCGTTTTCCGGCCGGGTAGAGTCTTGGCGTCATTCGTGCTTCCTTTCGTCGATCGGAAGGGAGGCAGCGGTGGCGAGAGCTCTGTCGATCGATCTTCGGCACATGGCCCGCCGCCGCCGGTCGAAGCTGGATGACGACCGGCCAACTGGTCCAACAACGGGTAGCATCTCAAAGCCACCATGCATTAGATTTGAACCGGGCCACCTAACGGGGGCAAGCCACGCTACTGCCATCGACGGCAACAGGTCTTCGAATAGCGCCGGGAGCCCAATATTTTGTGGGGCCGTTGTACATGCGGCGATCTAAGCGAGAGTCCACATCCCCGATGAGGATAAGGACTACTCTAAATGCGTCAGGACCGCTTGAATGCGAGCCTATTGATGCGCCTGCGGAGAGTCTGCTCGAACGCGAAATAGCTCAAGCTTGAAACGAGCAGAAGGGTCATGAGGTACAGAGCATAGATCCGAAAGCCCCAGCCATTCGCCATCCCGAGGGTGTTCACGAACAGGATGTAGAGAAGCATGTGGAAGATGTAGAGAGAGTAGCTGATCTCTCCCAGAAACCGCAGGGTGGAGCCGTCCAGCAGTCTGGCCGCAGGTCCAGTGGGTCGCGCCGCACCTAGGATCAGAAGCGGAAACAGAAGCACGATCGTATGCATGGGCAGGCCGCTGATCGGCCAGGCGATGATCAAAGCAACAACCAAAAGGCAAAGGGGCGTGAAAAGCTGCGAGGCTTTATCGCTGAGCCAACCCTTGTTGCGGTGGGCGCAGTAGATCAGCCATCCGCAAGCAAACCCGCATGCGCTTCGGATCACTGCGACCCAATAGACGGCCTCTCCACTTGCCTCCTGTAAGCGCGTATCCATGATCCGTGGGTCGTAAAAACCGACGAACGCAACGAAAGACAGGAAGGCAAGAACGGCCGTTCCCACGAGAATGGCCCGATCGCTGCGGATCCGTCCAAGCCGGAACAGGAGGGGGAACAGCAGGATATAGCAAAACAGCTCGGCGGAAATCGACCAGGTCGGTAAGTTCCAGTGGACGCCATTTCCAACGAGAGGCCATGCGTTGATGCCCAGCAGCTGCGCCAGAAAATCAACAAAGGTGACCTTCAAGGGATAGCTGGTGGGTTCGATGACGCGTGGCCACACATAGAGCAGACCGACCAAGGCAAGCGATAGCAGGTAGAGAGGGTAGACGCGTGCGTATCGCGCCAAAAGGTATCGTCCGTATCGAAGCTGCCCGTCGTCAAGCAGACCGTACACGTAAAAGAGCGTGAACCCGCTCAGTACGAAGAACAGGTCCACGGCAGCGTTGTGCCAATGGACGACATATTCCAGGCCGAGAGGGAAAGAGATCTGGATATGAGCCAGGACGACAACCACTGCGGCGATCCCACGCAAGCTCGTCAGAGCTTCCAGCTTTGGCTTGTGTGCGGTGCTGTTGAGCGCCGTAGCGCTGCTTTTGACGTCCATGATGCCTTCTCGTTGTGTTCGCGGTACCCATCAGGGCGCAGCATCTGACCTCGAGACTCCTTTCTCCTCGGATTGAGGGAGAGCCCAAGTTTCGCTTCTTGCCATATACGGCCTGCTTTTTCAGCGCGGATTCGCGGCTGAGCTCGGCGGGGCCGACATCTCACCCCCCGCTTTCAGCTGTATAGTTCTCATGTCGACGCTCCAGGCTGAGGGCAAAGCGAGCCTTGGAGGCGTCACGTTCCCAGACGCTCCAAGGGTTTTGCTCTGCATCAGAGAGTGCCCAGCGAGCTGGGTTTGGATCCGAAGAAGCTCAAGCAGCGTGAGGGTTGGAACTCGAAGCCAAACCCAAAAATCATGAATGGGCGTCTATCCCTGGTGGTTCACCACCTGGGCACCGATCGGTCCCACTGGCGGGTTTGCTGCTTGACAGTCCGGTGCTTAAGGTGTTCGCCACGCAGCTAAGTGGAAGCGTTCTCAGCGTTTTCAAAATGAGATCCGTGTGCACACCGAAGGCAGCTTCATGAACGACGAGCCAATGTTCGATACGATCCTCTCCGCCGAGCATCTGGACGATCTTCAAGCCGAAAACCTTCTACCCCTCGCTCCAAGCGGATGGCACGAACTGGTTCCCGTCGCCCATTGGCTTATGGGAGCGACGCGTCCCCGCGTTCTCGTAGAGCTAGGAAGCCACGCAGGCGTTTCCTTCAGTGCCTTTTGCAACGCTATGATGCGCAAGGGGATCGTTGGCAAAGCCTATGCCGTGGACACGTGGCAGGGCGACGAACATGCCGGGCGCTACAGCGAGACGATCTATGACGACCTGCGCGCTTTCGTGGACGAGCGATACAAGGATTTCGCGCATCTCCTGCGCATGACGTTCGATGAGGCTCTGGGCGAGTTCGAGGATGGGTCGGTCGACTTCCTACATATCGACGGTTTTCATACCTACGAAGCCGTGAAGCACGATTTCGAAAGCTGGCGCTCCAAGCTGTCCGACCGCGGCGTTGTGATCCTACACGATGTGAACGTTCGCCATCCGGGGTTCGGCGTTTGGCGCTACTGGGAGGAACTATTGAGGACTTTTCCGTCTTTCGAGTTCCCGCATGGCAACGGGCTGGGGGTTGTGGCTGTTGGTGAGAATGCGCCTCAGCCAATCCTCGCGCTCACGAATTTACAGGATCCGGACGCGATCCTCAAACTGCGCTCTGCCTTTAGCAAAGCCGGGCGCCCCCACGGTCGTCTGTATGAAGCTCACGCTCGACATAGCTTCGAGCAAAGCCAGCAGCGAGAAAGACTGTCGCTGCTGCAGACAGATCGCGATCTAATCGATGAAGACCGGCTTCGTTTGGACCGCGAAAAGAATGATTTGGGTGATCAAGTCAGTGATCTCCGAGGCAAATTTTCCCGCGCCGATGCTGAGTTGAAAAACACTCGCAGACTTTATGACCGCTTGCGCACTGACCAAAAAACCACCGAGACAGAACTTTTCGAGACGAAGCGGACGCTTCACGACGTTACCAAGCGGTTGGAAGCGGCAACGACCTTGAATTCCATGGTGGTTGCGTCGAAGAGCTGGAAGCTAACGCATCCGCTGCGCGCTGTTAATGCAAGACTAGCCCCTCAGAAGCCGCGGATTGACCTCCTTCGAAAAGTCGCTCGCCCAAGCGAAGCGGAAGCTCGACGTATTTTGTTTCGCGCCATCAAACGTCGCATCGGCCTGTCTGTATTGCACTCTGGAGAAGACGCTGCAGGGATCTACGCTCCAAACTTGACTGAGCAAGATAAGACCGTGCTTGCAGCACTGTCAAAAAAAAGCGAAATTCCTTCTGTCAGCGCACTCATCATTGTTGAGAATTCGAGCCACCTGAAACTTGAACAGAGTGTTGCTGCGATTGACGCTCAGGTCATTCCAGTAAAGCAGATATTGGTGTGTGCCCCCCTCGACTCTCCAATGCGACAGGAGATCGAAGCTTTGGCGCGAAAACGCGCTGACATCCAGCCAGTTTGGAGAAACGAAGTAGCATCGATTACGTCGGTCGACTCATTCTTGGTTCTCTCGTCGTCTATAATTCTTCGACCAGAAGCTACAGCTGTGATGGCTTCAGAAATGGGGAACGAGCGTGTTGAGCTTGTTTACTCTGACGAAATCTATGTCGGTAAAAACGGCCGGGCTGACGAACCTTTTTTCAAACCATCGTACTCACCAAGACTAGCTCAGTCGTCAAATTACATGGGAGCATGCGCCCTCATAAGGACGCGTGTCGGAGATAACGTTGAAACCGTAACGAACATCCTCACAGCGATGAACGGCTCCCCTAAAATTGAGGCCGGAATAACAGCTTACGCATCTTCTTTGAATGCAGAGGCTGTAAGAAGGACTCCTTTTGTCCTTTTTACAGAGCGGAATCCCGAGCGTAAATTACTTGAGGCCGCTGCAAAATCTCCCGTTGGCGATCGAGGAGAAAAAGTTTCAATTATCATACCAACTCGTGACAGATTGTCTCTTGTTGCCCCATGCGTTGATTCAATAATTGAAAAAACAAATTATTCGCGTGAGAACTACGATATCATTATAGTTGATAACGGTTCAGTTGAAGAGGAAACCATTAATTATCTCAAAGACGGAGCGTCTCTTGGGAAGTTCTTGGTAATCTCTGATAATTCTTATTTTAACTACGCAAGATTGAATAACGTTGCAGCGAAAGCAAGTGCTGCTGACGTCCTTGTGTTTTTGAATAACGACACGCTGATCATTCAACCTGACTGGCTAAGCCGCATGGTAACGGCAGCGGTAGCTGATGGGATCGGCTTGGTAGGAGCGAAACTCCTGTATGAAGATGGCTCTGTCCAACATGGCGGCGTCGTCCTGGGCATTCAGGGCGTGGCAGGGCATGCTGATCTGAATATTGAACCAGCTGATTTCGGATATCATGGTCTTGCTCAACATGACCGAGAAGTCTCAGCAGTGACGGGTGCCTGCATTGCTACGCGTAGAGATCGGTTCTGGGAGGTTGGCGGATTTGACGAGAATCTGGCCGTTGCCTTCAATGATACGCTTCTCTGCATAAACATGCTGAAGGCGGGTTACACAAACTATCAACTCAATTCTGTTCTCGTTACGCATTTAGAATCAAAGTCCAGAGGATTAGACGTTACTGATGAGCAGAAGGAAAGATTCCTTCTGGAATGCAGGTATGCACGTAGCCGTGGTCAAGATTATTTTCTTGACGACAGATATTATAGCCCGAACCTTAGCCTTCAGGATACGTATAAACCTGCTGCAGTGCTTCGCCGACGTAAGCCTTGGAACTCGCCGCGCCATCGAAAGATGCCACGCGTCCTAATTTTGAGTTGCACACATCAACGAGGACATGGCGTTCCAGTCGTTATTGAACAGCACGCAGCTTACATGCGCAGCCAGGGAATTGAAGTGCATATCGGCGGGTACTCCTCCCCGAACGATATTGCCTATGAGGGCTGCACACGTGTCGAATTGAACGATCCTTTCACAGCGATCGCTTATGCGACAACCAACGACATTGATATTGTGATACCGCATACACCTCCATTCTTCTCCGTTGCTCGTTGGGCAGGACCATTCCCATTCGTCGCTGCTTATGATCACGGCGAACCCCCTCCGCATATGTTCCCTGATGCGGAAGGTCGTAGAGAGATCAATAAAGAGAAGACGTTTGCTCTGTCTTTGATGCGGCGGTTGTATGGCAACTCAGAGCCGGTCAGGGACGAATCCGGTTTTCCGGAAATGGTTGTGGTTCCACTTGGTAATTCGCATATGGATAGGTGGGAGCCATCCAAAGAAAATATTCGCAACCAAATCCGTTCAAAGTACGGATGGGGTGACAAGGTTGTCATACTCAATGTCTGCCGTTTTCATGAGGCAGAACGCAGCTACAAAGGCGTAGATTTCTTCATTGCTTTGAGAGGCTATATTAATAGAAATATTAAAGAAATACAAGATAAGGTCGTATTTGTCCAATGTGGAAAAGCATCACTAGATGACATTTATTATGTGTCATCTGAGGGTGTCGAATGTTTTGCAAACGTGACAGATCAAGAAATGTCAGAATTGTATTATGCGTCTGACATTTACGCTAATTTCTCGCAATGGGAAGGCTGGAATCTCGGGATCGCACAAGCTCTCGCGTATGGGCTTCCTGTTGTTGCATCAAATATAGATGCGCATAGGCGGAATTTCGATGTGAAATTAGCGGATGATTTGCCATCGGCTGCAGACGAGATTGTTGCCCTTGTTCACGATATAGAGAAATCTGGCTTCTCACCAGAGCGAGAAGCTCACGTAGATAAGTGGGAAACTCGACTAAAGCCATTTCTTGACGATTTGCTGCAGAATTGGCGGAAATTGTAAT
>NZ_CP006373.1 GCF_001442755.1 Aureimonas sp. AU20
GCTAGTCGGCATCCTCCTGCCCCAGATCGTGGATCTCTGACGCTGAAGGGCCGCCCGCTGCCCTATTTGGCGCGCTGCGCCTGATACAGCGCCCAGGCTTCCTCAACGATGACGCCTTGCGTCGTGCCGCGCCGTGTCGCCTCGGCGGCGATCTCGTCGGCGATATGCGGCAGCACCTTGGCGTGGACCTGACCAATGCGCTCGCTCTTGGGGCGTCCTCGCCTCGCCTTTACGCTCCGGTCGACGAAGCCGCGCTTCTCGCCGGCAGCGTCTACCTTAGCGATCGCTGCTTCGCTCGACGGCTTGTCGCGCCGCTTCAGCGTGGAAAGATCAACCGCAAAATCACTCATTGCATCGCCTCCGCAAGCTGTTTGTAGACCGCTTGGGCAAAGGCCAAGGCGTTCTCGGCCGCGCCTTCCATGTTGCCTTGTGACGGGATCGAACGTAGGTCGCCACCGAACTCGAACAGCGCCGAGAAAGCGGCGCGTTCCATTAGGGACGGCTCGATGATCCGGATGCCCTGATCGCGAAACGACGCCTCGATGCCGTTTTGCTGTTTGGAACGGATCGCACGGGTCATCGTGAAGACGACTGCATGCGCGATGTCTCGGCCAAGCGACTCCTCCTCCTCAGCAATCAGCGCCAGGGATCGGGCGCCAATCGTGGCGTCCAGGATCGTGGCGCGCATCGGGATCAGCACCAAATCGGCTTGCGAGATGGCCCGGGAGACCATGCGGGAAGCCACGCCTTCAAGGTCGACGACGACTACCCGGCCGTCGTCGTCGTGCTGCTTGATAATCTTCACGACGCTCGACTCGGTCACGTCAGTGACCGTCTCGATGTTTTTCGGAACGGTTCCCTTCGACGCCCAAAGGCTGAGCGAATGGTTGGGGTCGCAATCGAGCATCGTCACCTTCGCGCCAGCATGAGCGAGCTCGGTGCCGAGCAAAACGGCGGTAGTGGATTTTCCAGCGCCCCCTTTCGAGGACGCGATGACGATCACTGGCATGTTCTTCAATTACCGGATAACTGAAAATACCAGGTTAACGAGGATACCCGCCTGGTGCCAGCGCTGACCGGCAGCGGCACAGATTTTTACCGGAGAATTCTGATCACTGTGCCATTTTTACCAGGTATTTCCTGTTATCGGATAAATTAAATTACCCGATAATTTAATTTATCCCGTGGTAAATCGGAACACCGGGTAATATTTTAACCGCGCGAGCGGAAGCCAACCCTGAAAATGGCTTTCCAGGTGATCCGAATAACCCATAAATCGGATTACTTGGCAAAATAGACGGGAATCGCGGACTACCTCCCGGATTTGGCCGCCTGAAGGACCTCTGCCGGGTCCATCTTTTCATATTCTGAAGCCATTTTACGACGCTACCTCGTTGTTAAGGTTGGATTGTGCGGATCGTCCGGCAGGGCGGGTATTGCATAGTTAAGTGATCGCTGAACGTGATGCCGATTCTGATCAACCATGGAAGTAGATATCGATGCCTGCCGTTATCCCCAGCCCTTCGGTCTCTTTAGTTGTCTCTAAAGAGTCTCTTAAGTCTCTAGGATAGCGTAAGCGCCTAATACAGCGTTATAAAATCAACCTTTGGTAGGCTGCAATTCCCGGAAAGTAGGCTGGTTCTCCCGGAAGGTAGGCCGCTTTTCCACAATGGTAGGCTGGCTTTCCAACTATCCACAGCTGCTATCCGCATCCTGGTTCTACCGCCACCACAAGCAAAGGTAGGCTGCCATTCCGATTTTTGTGGCGCGAAGTTTGGTTGTTGGGTAGGCTCCAATTCCCCGAAGGTAGGCTGCCATTCCGAAAACGAGGTTTCTGCGGGTTTGGCAGCATATTTCAGGAGGTTAGACCATCGTTGAGGGTGCCAGAGCGTGTATAAGGTAGGCCGGTTTTCCATCTGTCATCTAATGATTTCAATGGGTTGACCTTGAGCGGCACCAAAGACCAGCGTCCCTTGACCGAAGTCGAGCGCAAACGGCTTGAGCGCTTCAAAAAGCGCTTCGAAAACCAGCGCGGACGTCGCCAGCCTTCGAAGATCCCGGCCCGACTCGCACGCACCTCCGCTTTCGCGCCGAAGCGGACCAGCCTGAACACCGACAGCAAGTTCGAGCGGCTTTACGTAGTGCCCGGCCATTCGATCATCCGGGTCTCAGGCCGCGAGCTCGGCACGCAGCACCGCGACGCGATCTATGCCGTCTTCCGGCTACCGCACAGCGTCGAGAAGCGGTTGCGTCCGGTGGGAGCGAAAGGCGGCTTGCCGTTCGAGAAGGTTTACACGACGCGCACGACGTGGCGCGGCCTGCTGCAGGCGATGCAGCGTACGCAGCACGTCAACAACCTCGGCACGCTGATCGAGACGTTCACGGATATCCAGAAGGTCGTTTTCACCATCTTCGAGGGCGATCAGAACGAAGTGCTGAAAGCCCTCGAAAGCAATGACCTCGGCATGCTCCGAGGGAACGGACGCGGCGGCATGGGCTCGTTGATCGAGTCAGTCGAATGGGACGGGCTGGCGCTCGATAGCGAGCTGGTTATTCGCTACGGCGACTGGTCGGCGCTGATGATCGAGGCGGCGAAGTTGGTCAGCCTGAATGCCGACGTCCAGTTCAGACTCAAATCCGACCACGCCAAGACCTTCTGGCCGTATATCGACTCGATGAACAACCACAGCTGGGTCGACGAGGAAGTGCTGGCGGCGCTGGCCGGACGCAAATTATGGGACGAGGCGGCGACCAAGGTCACGCGAGGCCAGTTCCGGAAGGATTGTAAACAGGCCTTCAACGACATGATCCAGGCGGAAGGGATCGTCAGTTGGAGGGTCGAACTTCGCGGTGCGGGCCGTAAGAAGTCCCGCCGCTACCATTATGTCCGCGCCCAGATGTCGGAAGGCGAAGTCGAGCGTCAGAAGACGCGGCAGGGAAGTCAGTCCGCCGCGATCACGGCCGAGGTCGTCATTGAACGAACAGAGGAGCAGTTGCCCCTCGGACTTTAGGTAGCACTCTAATATAAATTACCCGGTTATTGAATTTACCGGGTAATAAAGACACCGGCTTTCAAGCAATATGGAGCGGGGCAGGGAGCCAGTTCCGCTCGGTCATCGCCTTCGCCACGTAGGGCGCAGCTTTCGGCTTCTTCACCGCGCTGATGCTGATCGTCAGCGGGGCATGTGCCTCGGAGACGATCCGCAGCAAAGCGTCGCGGCGCCGGCGAAATCAACGCGCGCTACGGAACCGATCCGGGCTTCAGCTTCTATACCCATGTCTCCGACCAGCGCGCGCCCTTACGCTTTGGTCGTTCGCGCTTGCTCGCGCCAAGATATCCAGCGTGACGAGCCTTCTCTACGTCTAGCCTACCATCACCTTCTGCATGGCTTGGATGATATTGGGTAAAGTTCCCAGCCCGTCCGCTGTGTTGGGCGCGGTGCTGGCCCTCAAGGGCGTTGCCGTGGTCAACACAAGCCGAGCTGCGAGCGTACGCAACACCTCCAGCCCGACCGAACCGACATCGCATCTAGAACGGGACATCCGCCACCGATAACTGGAAGACTGATGGTTCCGTTTTCACGTGTTTGCGTCGCGAATAGTGTCCGTCGAGCGATCCCCTTGGCACAGGCCGCTAACGCGAAAGATGGGTGGATTCCTGCCCGTCAGCTTGCTGCTGCTCATCGTAAAGAGCAGACATTCGGTCGCTGGAAAATGGCGGCCACCGCCTGCGATTGTTACGGCAGTTTCGGCGGGGACTGATAACGGGGGCTGATAAAAAGGTAAGGGGCGGGTCGCTGACCTCTTCTTCCTCGATCGTCCAGTGCTCGATGTGCTTGAAAACGATCCCTTTGCCGCACGGCAGCGCCCGCGATCACCGCGAGCAGTATGAACCAGGGCTTCAGGTCCCGTTTCGCACGCGTTCGAGGAACTGCTGATCGAAGGAGGTGTTGCTCACCCATACAGCTCTGCGCTGTCGGAGGTGACGCCATGCCCACGAGACGGACCGTGCTCCAAGGATCGAGTTGCCTCGCAGTGGCCCATGCGACACGGCCAGCATTCGCCGCTTCGGCGTCGGCGGCCAGGGCGGCACCGACCAGGCCCGCCAGCGACCTGCTCGTCCACAGCAAGCTTCCCCTGAACGCCGAGACGCCGATCGCCAAGCTCCGGTCCTCCTTCGTCACGCCCCAGGCCGAGTTCTACATTCGCGACCATGGCACCGTGCCGAAGCTTGATGAAGCGGGCTACAAGCTGACGATTGGCGGCAAGGTGAAGACGCCCGTCGATCTGTCCCTCTCTGATCTCAAGTCGCGCTTTCCGGAGCGCAAGGTCATGGCCGTCATGCAGTGCGCCGGCAATCGCCGGGCTGACATGGTTGACGTCAAATATGTCGAGGGTGACCTCTGGGGTCCCGGGGCGATCGGCAATGCGGAGTGGACGGGTGTCTCGCTGTCCGACGTCCTCAGCGCGGCCGGCGCAGAAGTTGCAACCGGGCTCCACGTCGCGTTCTTCGCGCATGACGAGGTCGTCATGAAGGATAACCGGTTCGACTACGGCGTCTCGATCCCGCTCGAGAAGGCGATGACCCCGGATGTCCTCCTCGCCTGGGCCATGAACGGCGAGCCCTTGATGGCCGAGCACGGCTTTCCCCTGCGCGTCGTGGTGCCCGGCTATGCCGGAACGCGCAGCCCCAAATGGTTGGCTTCGATCATGGTGCAGGACGAGGAGGCGGATACCCCGATCCAGCGCAAGGAGTATCGGCTCTTCCCTCCGACGACGACGAAAGAGACGGCCGACAAGGATCCAAACGTCGTCATCAACGACATGCCGCTGAACGCCGCGATCTGCGTTCCGGCGGCCGGGGCAACGTTGAGTCGGGGTGCGACGAAGATCGAGGGCTACGCGATCGGGACGCAGAATGGCGTCGCGAAGGTCGAGGTCTCCTACGATGGCGGCGAGAACTGGCATGAGGCCGCCATCGACAGGCGCGCCGACACCCAATGGGCTTGGGTCTTCTGGTCCGTCGTCCTCGACCTGCCCATTGGCCAGCACCAACTCGCCGTTCGTTCCTTCGACGAGGCCGGCGGTTCGCAACCCGAGGACATCGCGAAGATCTGGAACTGGAAGGGCTACCTCGCCCATTCATGGCATCGCGTCCCGGTAAGCGTCGGTTGAGCTCCCCAAGCAAACGAAGGGATACCGACGCATCCGATCGGCGACCGCGAATGCGCGTCCGATCGATGCATCCGTTGGCCGATGAGGCGAACACATGACGGGCGGGACCGCCCTGAGAAAGCGGCACGGACCCAGCCGTCTCTAGCGGCTGGCGAGGACCGGGCTGGCCGTGCCCTTCAGACCCTCGACCACAACCAGCCGCGGCTCCTTGCCCGCCGTCGGCTCCCCGGGGGCGCCGATCGTGCGCACCGGGCCGATGCTGGAGGCCATGCCGGCGCCCTTGTCGTTGGTCTTCAGCACCACGACGGGCTCGTCCTGCCCTTCGAAGAAGACGCCGTATTCGGTCGCGGGCTTCAGCTTGGCGACGCTGACGTCGATCGCGTCGACGAGCCCGAGATTGCGCGAGACGACCATGCCGGAACCGTCCGCGCCTGCGGTCGCCTTCAGCGATAGCGTTAGGTTCTCTGGACCCGCCTTCAACGGCACGAGGTTCTCGGTGCCCGCGCCTTCGGGCACCGCCCCCGGCACGAATACGAGGGCCTGCGGGGCCTGTCCGATCGGGATCTCGGCCACGACCTTCTGCTCGGCCGTGTCGATCACGTCGACCTTGTCGCCGTTCTCGAGGCCGACGAAGATACGGCTACCGTCCTGCGATCCCCAGATGCCGTGCGGCAGGGCGCCGACGGGGATGGTCGCGACGAGCTGGGTCTTCTCGCCGGGCTTGTAGACCTTCACGACGTTCTCGCCGCCAATGGTGACGTAGATCAGCGTCTCGCCGTCCACCATGCCGAAGCCGAGATGGTTGGAGATCGGCCCGCTGTCGATCACCTCCTTCACCTCGAGCGTCTCGGCATCGACGCGCGTGACCTTGCCGACGTCCTTGTGTGTCAGCCAGACATCGCTGCCGTCCGGGCTCACCTGCACGAAGGGCACGAAGGGTGAGACGACCGGGATCCGCTTCAAGAGCGCGTGGCTCGCGACGTCGAAGACCTCCAGCACCGGGTTGAACGAGTTGGCGACGAAGGCGAGTTTGCCGTCGCGTGAGAACTTCGTCATGCCCGGGCCGCTCGTCGTCGGGATGCGGCCCGTCTCCTTGAAGGTCGCGGCATCGATCACCGACAGATAGTCCTCGCCCCGCACCGTCGCCCAGACTTGCCCGCCATCCGGGGTGAAGAAGGCCTCGTGCGGGTTGCGCCCGACATAGGTCGTGCCCTTCACCGCATTGGTCGCCGTGTCGATGAAGGTGACGGAGTTCGTCACCGTCGAGACGACGACGAGCGTCCTGTGGTCCGGCGAGAAGCCGAGGCCGTGGACGTTGACCTCGCCCTTGTAGAGCGGGCTCAGAACGTCCGGTCGCGGGTTGCCGAGCCGGATCTGGCCCAGAAGCTTGTTCGCGACGGGGTCGATGACCGAGACCGTGTTGGAGTTCTGGTCGGCCGTGTAGACGCGGTCGGACGCGTCGGGCAGCGCGAAAGCCGACGTCGAGACGAGGAGCGCGGCGGCGAGGATGGCGGTGCGGGTCATGGGGTCGTCTCCGGAACGGGTGCAGTCTTGTCGGCGGATGCGGCGAGCATCGAGCGCATCAGCGTGATCTCGTAGGTCTGTTCGGTAATGATGGACTGCGCGAGGTTGCGGATCGCCGGGTCCTCGGTCGAGCCGAGGACGGCCTTGGCCATGTCGATCGCGCCCTGGTGATGCGGGATCATCTGGGACAGGAAGTCGTGCTCGGGATCGCCGGTCACCGGCGCCGACATCATGCCGGCGTGCATCCTCTCCATCGCCTCGGCGGTCGCTTCGGCATAGTGCGAGCCGTCGAGCGTGGCCGGCACCATCACCGAGTGCTGATGAGCGGGCGCATCCTGCGCCTCTGCCGAGGAGAGTGACGCCCCGGCGAAGGCCAGGGTCAGAAGAATCGTCTTCAGCATGGAAACGGAGGATCCTGGAAGCACGGCGTTGAGAGGAAGACGCGCGCGGACGGCTTTCATTCCCGCCGCGGCAACATTTATCCGGGGGCGAGGCATCCGAACGAGATCCATCGCCTCGATCGATCGGAACGACCGGAACAACGCGTTGGATCGAACGATCGCGGTGGCGCAATGTCCGGGCAGGACAAGGATCCCCACCGATGACCTTCGAACAGATGCGTGCCGTCACCCTCGGCCTCCAACCGCTGTCGCGCCTCGACAGCCCGCGCGAGGTCGTGCGCCAGTTCACCCCGAACTGGTTCGCCGCCACGATGGGCACAGGGATCCTCGCGATCGCGCTGTCGCAGTTCCAGGCTGACGTGCCGATGCTGCATCCGGTGGCCGAGGGCCTCTGGATGTTCAACATCGCGCTGTTCACGCTCTTCGCCGGCCTCTACGCCGCCCGCTGGATCTTCTTCTTCGACGGCGCCAAGCGCATCTTCGGCCATTCCGTCGTGTCGATGTTCTTCGGCTGCATCCCGATGGGCCTCGCCACCATCGTCAACGGCTTCCTGATCTTCGGCCTGCCGCGCTACGGCGAGGTGGCGGTCGGGATCGCAGAGACGCTCTGGTGGATCGACGTCGCGATGGCGGCGGCCTGCGGGGTCGTCATCCCCTTCATGATGTTCACCCGGCAGAGCCACACGATCGACCAGATGACCGCGGTCTGGCTCCTGCCGGTGGTCGCGGCCGAAGTCGCGGCCGTCTCCGGTGGGCTGCTCGCGCCGCATCTCGTCGACCCGCATTCCCAGCTCGTGGTGCTGACGCTCTCCTATGCGCTTTGGGCGCTGTCGGTGCCGATCGCACTCAGCATCCTCGTCGTGCTCCTCCTGCGCATGGCCATCCACAAGCTGCCGCATGCCAACATGGCGGCGTCGAGCTGGCTCGCGCTTGGGCCGATCGGCACCGGCGCGCTCGGGCTGATGACGCTGGGCGGCGCGGCGCCCGCGATCCTTTCCGCCAACGGTCTGGAGCGCTTCGGCGCCTTTGCGGAAGGGCTCGGTCTCTTCGGCGGCCTGCTCCTCTGGGGCTACGGGCTCTGGTGGCTGGCGATGGCCGTGCTCGTGACGCTGCGCTACCTGCGCGACGGCCTTCCCTTCAACATCGGCTGGTGGGGCTACACGTTTCCGCTCGGCGTCTATGCCGTGGCCACGCTGAAGCTCGGCACCCTTCTGCCGATTGCCGCCATCCACGTCTTCGGCGCGGGGCTCGTCGCGGTGCTGGCGGTACTTTGGGTGATCGTCGGCACGCGGACGGTGCGCGGCGCCTGGCGGGGCGATCTCTTCGTCTCGCCCTGCCTCAAGGCCGGCTGAGAGAAGGAGGGGCAGCCGTCGGCGGTCGGTCGTTGAGGAACGCGGCGACGCCGGCCCGGAACCGGACCGCGCCACCCTGGGCCGGGTGGCGCACGTAGGTGGCGGGGATGCCGAGTCCGTCCGCCGCACGCTGCGCAACCCGGCCGATACAGAGGATTCGGCGCGGCGCGAAGATCGCGACGATCGTCGCCAGCACCTCCCGGTGCTCGGCGATCTCGGTCCAGGTCGGCCTCCGGTTGCGCAAGGGCAGGGCGCCGCGATGGGGATGGGGATGGAAGAGCACAGCGTTCCAGAACAGCGGCAGCGAGGCGGGCATCGCGTTCCAGATCTCCCGGGAGGTTCCGGACTCCCGGATCGGCAGGGTCTCGCGGGTCACCCGTGCCAATGGCGGTTCGAGGCGGAGCCGCTCCGACAGGTCGGCGAGCCGCCCGTCGCCCGTGAACGGCACGCCGGTCCGGCGCGCTCCAAAGCGCGAGGGCGCTTCGCCGAGCCAGAGGTCACGGACGCCGTGATCCGCCATCGCGGCGAGATAGCGCTGGAGATTTCGACGGCGGGTCGCCGGCGCGTCCGCGTCCTCGATCTCCGCGTCGAACCCGGCATACGGGTTGAACAGGTCGGCCTTGCAGGGCAGCGCCGCGAGACGCTCGACGATCGCGTCGACCGAATGTCGTCCGGGCGTGGTCGATCCATCGATCACGCCGTCGGCACCTCGACCGCCGGGAGCTCGGCGAGAAAGGCGGCGACGGCGCGGCTGCGGTGACGGTCCCTCGCCAGCACCGCATGGAACCCGCGCGACGGCAGGTCGAAGGGCAGCGCCACCAGTGTCCCCGTGCGAAGGCCGGCATCCGCGACCACGGCGGGGAGGATCCCTATGCCGGCGCCTGCCTCGATCGCCGCGCGCACGGCCTCGTTCGAGGGCAGCTCGAGTTCGACCGACAACGCGGTGGGATCGACACCGAAGGCTTCGAGCGCGCCTTCGAGGATCGCGCGGGTGCCCGAGCCCCGTTCGCGCAGCACCCAGCGCGCCGATGCAAGATCCGCGGGCGCGACGGGAGAGCCGCAGCCCACGTGCCCCGATGCCGCGGCCAGCATCAGTCGATCGTCGGCGACGCGTTGCATGGCGAGCCGGGCATCGCCAAGCTCGTCCTCCACGAAGCCGAGATCGGCCGTGCCATCCAGCACCGCGTCCGCCGTACGCGCCGTGTTGGCGATGCTCAGCCGAAGGTCGATCCCGGGATGGCGGGCCTTGAAGCGAGCGAGCATCGGCGGCAGCCAGTGGTTCGCCACTGTCTGGCTGGCGACGATGCGCAGACGACCCCGCTTCAGTCCGGCAAGTTCGGAAAGCATGTTGCCGGCGTCCTCGGCGCGGCCAAGGACGGCGCGGGCCTCGGGCAGGAACAAGCGACCCGCCTCGGTCAGTTCGATCCGCCGTCCGACGCGGTCGAACAGCCGGACGTCGTGGCGTTCCTCCAGCGCGGCGATGGCGGCGCTCGTCGCCGACTGCGTGAGGTTCAGCGCCTTCGCCGCCTCCGTCACATGCTCGCGCTCGGCCACGGCGACGAACACGCGAAGCTGTTCGAGCGTCAAAGCGTACCACCGGAGAAGCTCGGGGCGGGGCGGTTCAGGCTGTCGTAGACGGCGATCGCCACCTGCATCAGCCGTTCGCGCGGCGCCTCGGCCGACACGACGTAGCCAAGGCCGGCGTCGCGCCAGAAGAAGGCGGAGATGCCGTCCTCCTCGACGAACTGGAACGACGTCTCGTCCTTCTCGTCGGTCTTGATGAACAGCGTCAGCCGCGTGCCCTGGTCGTCGTCGTACATCAGCATCGCGGCGGGACCTGCGCCCGCCGGCAGCAGGCGCCCACCCATCAGCCGATAGCCGAGCCCCGTCAGGTCCGGGGCCGACAGCCGCGTTCCCAGCCGCTTCGACAGCCATTGCAGGAGATGCGCCTCGTCGTCGGCGCGCACTTCGACGGGATGGACCACCTCGACAACGAAGGTTCGATGCGCCGCGATCGCCTCGTCGGCCATGACGGCCACTCGGGTCGGCTCCACCGGCACGCGTAAGGCGTCGTTCGCCAGCCACCCGCCGGCGCTGCCAAGGATGAGCCAGCCCATGACGGCCGCGATGCGCAGGCGCGTGACAGCAAAGCGACCGCGCCGGGCCTCGTGGATGTTCGCGATGCGCAGCCGCGCCGGGATCGGCTCTTCCGCCTTGAAGGCCAGCCGTTCGCGCAGCGTTCGGGCGATCTCGCGGTCGCGCTCGAGGGCCGCGGCGATCTCCGGTCGCTCCGTGAGATAGGCCTCGACTGCGGACAGTCGCTCGGCCTCGAGCCGTCCATCCACATAGGCTTGCAGGTCGTCCTCACCGACGGGCGCGTCCCTGCGGCTCATTTGACTCTCCTCAAGGGCGCGCGGATCCCGGTCTCCAGGATCGCGCGCAGCTTCTCGCGCGCCCGCGACAGGCGCGACATGACTGTGCCGACCGGAAGCCCGATTACCCGCGCCGCCTCGTCGTAGCTCATGTCCTCGACGCCGACGAGAAGGAGGACGGTGCGGTGCTCTTCGCTCAGCGCATCGAGCCCCGCGAGAACGTCGCGAAGCCCGGCGCGACCGTCCTGGTCACCGTCCACCGCCGGCGGCGAGGCCATCTCGTCGAGCGCCACGTGGGGCCCGCGCCGCTTGTGCTGGCGAAGACCCGAGAGATGGAGGTTGCGCAGGATGGCGAACAGCCAGGCGCGCAGGTCGCCGTCGGGCCGGCGCAGGTGCCAGCGCCCGACGGCGCGCTCCAGGCAATCCTGGACGAGATCGTCGGCGGCATCGCCATCGCGCACCAGCCCATAGGCATAGCGCCTCAGGCCCGGAATGAGCGGTTCGATCCGCGCCGCAATCTCGTCGGTGGACATGCCTTACTTCGCCAGCGCGGGGTCGATCTGCCAGATCTCGTCCGCGAGCTTCCCGTCCCGGAATAGCATGACGTAGCGCACGGGGATCTTGTTGTCGTTGGCAAAGACGACATCGGCGACGACGGTGGCGCCCTTCGGGTTCATGCTCTCGGTCATGTTCACGACGGTGGCCTTCAGGCCCGTCTGCGCCTTGGCGAACTTCGCCCAGGTCGCGGCGATCTCAGGACCCGTATAGGTGCCGTCGAGCGGACCGCCGACCCAGTGGAGCGTTGCGGACGGCGCGTAGGCGGCGGTGACCGCGGCGGTATCGCCCTTCGCGATCGCCTCGATATGCGCCTTCGCCATGTCGCCGGCGGGACCCGCAAGCGCGGCCGAAGCCCCAGCGGAGAGAATGGCGATGGCTGCGAGGAGGGTCTTCATGGCTCGGTGTCCTTCGGTTCGGCCGCGATTGGCCGACAAAGGACGCCGCAAAACGGCACTTATTCCCAAAGGACTGAAAATTTGAGACCAGCGGGGTCCGTTCGGCGCCCGGACGAAAGGTCCGCCAACGGCGCAGGCTGAAAAGGCGCCCAACGGCTCCGGTGGGGTCGAAGGGCGACGGTCTTCCTTCTGACAAAGTGCGTCAAAATCAGCATCTCGGATCAATAGGTTGGTTCTTTGCAGCGACGATGCTTGCAACGCTAAGCCCTCCAATGCAGAGCTTTCGCCAGCGCAAGTGCTCGTCCTGCATAAGCGACATACGGCCCATTGCGTCGAGTGCCTCCATGAACCTGCCCACCGAGACGGTACCGATCGTCAACCCCATGGAGCCGCAGCAGGGTGCGTTGCAGAGCGATGCGCCCCTGGCGGACGCGGACCGGGTGCAGCTCGCCTTGGCGGCGGGCGCCATCGTCGGCACGTGGTTCTGGGACATCAAAGCCGATCGCTTCACGATCGACGAGGCGTTCGCAACCGCGTTCGGCCTTGATCCCGCACTCGGTCGCGAGGGCATCCCGCTCGCCCAGATCGTCGCCACCGTCCATCCCGACGATCAGGCGGGCTTGGCAGCCGCCATCGACGAAGCAGTCCGACGTGGCGGAACCTATGCGCACCAATACCGGGTGCGCCGTCACAGCGGACGCTACCACTGGCTGGAGGCGAACGGGCGCGTCGAGCACGGCCCAGACGGAACCCCGCTGCGCTTTCCCGGCGTCCTGATCGACGTCGCGGCCCGACGCCTGGAACGGATCCTCAGCGAGCTGGGTGATCGGCTGCGGACCTTGGACGACCCGCAGGCAATGGCAATGGCGGCATCGGAGATTGTCGGCACCGCTTTGGACCTGTCGCGTGTGGCCTACGGTGCGATGGACGCCACCGGACGGTATATGGTCATCGATCGTGACTGGCTGGCGCCGGGACAGGCAAGCCTAGCCGGAACGCACGACTTCGAGACCTACGGCTCCTACATCGAGGCATTGCGGCGCGGCGAGGACGTCGTCATCGATGACGTTGAGACCGATCCACGGACAGCGGACCAAGCGACAAGCTTCGCGTCGATCCGGATCCGGTCCCTTGCCAATCTCCCCCTGATGGACCGTGGCCACCTCAAGGTGGTGCTCTGCCTGAACCAGGACGAGCCGCGTGCCTGGACTTCGGACGAGGTGCTCTTTGCCCGGCGCGCCATGGACCGCACCGAGGTTGAGATCGCCCGTCGCGCCGCCGAGCACAAGCTGCGCGACCTGAATGCAGACCTCGAGCGTCAGGTCGCGACGCAGACGGCCGAGCGCGACCGCATCTGGCAGCTCAGCGGCGACATGCTGGGGGTCGCCGACGACAAGGGTGTCTGGCTCTCGATCAACCCGGCCTGGACGCGCACGCTGGGTTGGCGGCAGGAGGAGATCGTCGGGCACACGTCGCAATGGATGGAGCATTCCGACGACGTCGCCAGGACACGTGCTGAGATCGGCCGTCTGGCGGCGGGCCGCAAGACCTTCGAGTTCGAGAACCGCTTCCGTTCCAAAGATCGCGGCTACCGGACCCTGTCCTGGACCGCTGTTCCCGAGAACGGGCTTCTCTACTGTATCGCCCGCGACGTCACCGACGAACGGGCACAGGCCGCCGCCATCGCCGAGCAAACGGCGCAACAGGATCGGACGTGGCGCTTCAGTCCCGACCTTCTATCGGTCATCGACATGCCGAGCGGCGCGTTCGACCGCGTCAACCCGGCCTGGATGACAGCGCTTGGCTGGAACATCCGGGAGATCGAGGGGAAGCCTTATAACGACTTCGTCCATCCCGACGACTTGGAGGCGAGCTTGACCGCGTTCGAACGCGTGCGAGCCGGTCATCCGGTTCTTCGGTTCGAGAACCGCTACCGGATGAAGGCAGGCGGTTGGCGTAGGCTATCCTGGGTCGCCTTCCCGGAGGGCGACAAGCTCTACTCCAGTGCCCGCGATATCACCGCCGAGACCGAACAGGCTGCCGCCCTGGTCGACGCCAACGAACTGATCGCCGCCAAGGAGCGCGCCGAGCGGCAACAGCGCGAACTCCAGAACGAAATGGCGCACCGCATTAAGAACACCCTGTCCATGGTGAAGGCCATCGTCTCGCAGACCATGCGGCACGCCGAGACCAAGCAGGAAGCCGCCGTCACGATCGACCAGCGGATCGCGGCGCTGTCGAACGCGCAGGACCTCCTGCGCCAGACAACCTACAGCAGCGCTACGATCCACGAGGTGGTGCGGGGGGCGCTGAAGGTCCATCTGGAAAGCGACGACCGGGTCACGATCAAGGGCGTTCGTCTCGACCTTCCGTCGCAGGCCGCGCTCGGCCTCTCTCTTGCGATCCACGAATTGGCAACCAACGCCGCGAAGTACGGCGCCTTGTCCAACGACACGGGCCACATCCGTATCACGTGGCGACACGGGACCGATGGCGCCTTCCACTTCGAATGGCGCGAGGAGGGCGGCCCTGAGGTCGTGAAGCCTGTGCGCCGCGGCTTCGGGTCCCGTCTGACCAACCAGATCGTGCCGTCCTACTTCGAGGGCAGCGGAGAGACCGCGTTCACGTCGGAGGGCCTATGCTACGTCCTCGATGGCAAGCTGCCGATGGAAACGCCGGCCTCGCCGGAACCAAGCCCCCGACGCCCTGTTGCAGACCATGGATGACATCGTGACTGACAAGTGTGTGCTGATCGTCGAGGACGAGCCCCTAATCCGCGTCGACGCCGTCGACATGGTTGAGGATGAAGGCTTCCCGGTCTGCGCCGCCCCGAACGCGGCCAAGGCGCTGGCAATACTCGAAACCCGCGACGACATCGGCATCCTGTTCACCGATATCGACATGCCCGGTGAGATGGATGGGTTGGAACTGGCGCGCACCGTGCGCAAGCGCTGGCCGCACATCGCCATCATCATCGTGTCGGGCCATACCCAGCTTTCCGATGCCCAAGTGCCAAAGGGAGGAGAGTTCTTCTCCAAGCCCTACCTACGGGCGACCATTCTGAAGGCGTTGCATCGAGCTGATGCCCGCGTGGGAGACTGATCGAGCAGGCGCTATCTGCCCTCAGCGAGTCCGTCTTTTGGGAGGTTGCCGCATCCGCACAGTGGTCTGCGAGATGTCGAAAGCGGATAGTTCTCATCCAGCCTACCACTTCCCCACCGCGGTGTTGCACGACGGGACAGCAAGATGCCCGTCAGCGATCAGTTATGCCCAGGCGACAACCGTGGTCCGCGACTGGTGAACTTCCTTCCATCTCGGCCGTGGAACGCTTACGAATGGCGCAAGCGGTGTGCGATTGGGAACGGTTTCGACCTTTGAGCGACAGGATGACGGCGCGGGCATTTTCCGGCGCGGAGCAAGACCCTGGCAAAGTGCTGCCGATGGCAGACCAGATCTCGCATCATGACTGGTCAGGCACGCCACTCGGCTCGCATCGGCGGTGGCCTCAGAGCCTTCACACCATTGTCGATATGATGCTGGCCTCGGGCCATGCGATCTGCTTGGCCTGGGGACCGGAGCAAACTTTTCTCTACAACAACGCCTATGCGCCGTTCCTGGGCGCCCGCCACCCGCAGGCGCTCGGCAGGCCGTTTGCTGAAGTCTGGCCTGATGTCTGGGCCGAGATCGAGCCCCTCGTGACACGCGTCTACGGCGGCGAGACCGTGACGTTCCAGGCCATGCCACTCATCATGACGCGCAACGGGTATGCCGAGGACACGTGGTGGGACTTTTCCTACTCGCCCATCCGAGACGAGACAGGTGAGGTCGCAGGACTGTTAAATATCGCCGCAGACGCAACGCCGCGGATCGTGGCGGAACGGGAGCGTGACGCTGCAACTGAGAAGCTGCGGGTCAGCGAAAGTGTCGCGCGGGCGAACTTCGAACGTGTCCAGTTGGCGCTTGGCGCGGGCGCCATCATCGGCACTTGGTTCTGGGACATCGTGGCCGATCGCTTCACGATCGATGAGCCGTTCGCCAGAGCGTTCGGTCTCGATCCGGCATTGGGACGCGAAGGCATCTCGCTCGCGCAGATCGTAGAGACCGTTCATCCCGACGACCAGGTTGGATTGGCCGATGCGATCAAAAAAGCTGTTGCCCGCGGTGGTCACTATGCGCACCAGTATCGCGTGCGGCGATCGGACGGGAACTACTATTGGTTGGAGGCGAACGGGCGCGTCGATCGTGCGCCGGATGGAACGCCGAAGATGTTCTCCGGCGTTCTAATTGACATTGCGGAGCGGCTCGCCGCCGAGGACGCCTTGGCTCGCAGCGAAGCTACTTGGCGAACTGTCTTTGAGACGCTGCGCGAAGGCTTCATCCTCGGCGAGGTGATCAGAGATGCATCTGGCCAGGTCGTCGACTGGCGCTATGAGGCAGTGAACAACGCATGGCATGATATGCTTGGTATGCCACGAGGCACAGCGGTCGGGCGTACGGTCCGCGACCTCCTTCCCGACATCGAGGATGAGTGGATCAACGAGTTCGCGCGGGTCGTCGAGACCAGTGAACCTGCTCGCTTTACGCGGCGGGTTGGTACGTTGGACCGCTGGTACGACGGCGTGGCGCAATCGATCGGCGATGATCGCTTTACGGTAATCTTCGTGGATGTCACGGACCGCATCAAGCGGGAGCGCCGCCAAGCAACGCTTTTGACGCTGGCGGACGAACTGCGCGGTCGATCGGACCTCCAGACCATCGTGACGGCGGCGGCACGTTGCCTCGCCGATGGACTGGAGGTTGATCGCGTGGGCTCAGGCACTGTGAACCTTCGCCAGGATACGATCGACGTCCAGTCCGACTGGTGCGAGCAAGGCGTGCCGAGCGTCGTCGGTCGGCATGCATTCTCGTCCTATGGATCGTACCTCGCCGACCTCAGACGCGGTGACATCGTCGCGGTCGACGATATTTACGAGGACGCACGAACAAGTGGCCGGCAAAGGGAATTTGACGCGATCCAGACCCGATCGTTCCTCGACCTGCCCATCAGCTTCGACGGCCGCCTCTATGCCGTGGTCTTCGCGCATTCTCGCACGCTTCATCCCTGGACCGACGGCGAGCGGCAGTTTGTTGAGCAGGTAAGCGATCGAGTTCGTGTGGCGTTGGCTCGTCAGCGAATGGAGGACGCCCAGCGGGTCCTGACGCAGGAGATGTCGCACCGCATGAAGAACACGCTCGCCATGGTGCAGGCGATCGCGACGCAGACACTTCGGCAGGCCCACACGATGGACGAGGCCCGCGAGGCTATCTCCAGCCGGCTGTCGGCGCTGGCACGGGCGCAGGACATCTTGACGCGCACGAACTTTACCGAGGCCGACGTGCGCGAGGTCGTGGAGGCGGCGATCGCACCGCATCGGCTGGCGGGCGAGCGCGTCGCCATGTCAGGCCCAAGGGCGGACCTGTCGGCGCAACAGGCGCTCGGCCTGAGCCTCGCCATCCACGAGTTGGCGACGAATGCCGCGAAGTACGGGGCTTTATCGAACGAGACGGGCCGCGTCGACATGACCTGGGGCATGGCTGACGGCGCGTTCAAATTTCATTGGATCGAAACCGGGGGGCCCCTTGTTATCGTTCCGAAACGGCGCGGGTTCGGCTCCAAGCTGATTGAACGCATTGTTGCCTCTTACTTCGACGGCGAGGGCCATATTGAGTTTGATCCAGCCGGTATCTGTTTCACGTTGACCGGATCGCTCGTGCAGCCCGTAAACGCTCTCAAGACCTGACCGCGCATCAATGACCCAATCCTTAGATCCCGCCCGATACGCCGTTCTGATCGTGGAAGACGATGCTCTTGTGCGAGCCGAAGCGGTGGACCTGTGCGAGGAAGCAGGCTTTACGGCCTACGAGGCGCGTAACGCCGATCAAGCCATCCGCCTGCTGGAGCGCCATTCCGACATCCGTGTCCTGTTTACCGACGTAGAGATGCCCGGAACGATGGACGGTCTGAAGCTCGCGAGAGGCGTACGCGACCGTTGGCCACCGGTGGCGATTATCATGACGTCCGGACGCATCAAGGTAGAAGCATCAGACATGCCCGAGAACGGCCTGTTCTTCGCCAAACCGTATCCGCCAAAGGGCATCATCAAGGCGTTGAACGAGATCGCGACTCAGCTTCACACCTGATTCTCGTGAGCCGTGCTTTCATCGCGCGACAGAACGTTGCGTCGTGCTGTCCTTATCCTTAGTCTCACCCTCGATCTCCCGTGAGGCAGCTGCCCAAAACTCGTGCTCGCGTCCCCAAGGGCTGCCGGCTTCTTCCCACAGCTCTTAGGCGCGTTGCCGCACTCTGGCGTCGAAATCCCTGTCGTCCATTCTTCCACCCTTTCGAGCGCATGCCGTATTACACAGACGAAAGCTCACAGCGGTTCCAAACGCTCCATAATAGCAAAGTGGACAGGTCCTGGGACTTGATACGACCGCTTGCAGATACAAGGTTTTCAGCTCCTGAATGACCTTGATGGGTCAAAACCTGCCGGGTTGCAGACCGGCGGCGACACCTTGGCGATGCTCCTGCCAGCTTGTCAAAATCCGAAACCACCATTTCGGATTTTTCACCTCATCACGACTTCGTCCACTTCTCGCCTACCTGATCACCGAATATACAGGCTCGACCTCGGTCGTAAGCGAGGGCTTAGCTCGCTTCGCAATTTTCGCGACCGTCGCACGCGAACACCCGAAGACCTGCTGAACCGTGGTCCATGACG
Source organism: Aureimonas sp. AU20 (assembly GCF_001442755.1). NCBI lineage: Bacteria > Pseudomonadati > Pseudomonadota > Alphaproteobacteria > Hyphomicrobiales > Aurantimonadaceae > Aureimonas > Aureimonas sp. AU20. The sequence continues at coordinate 18,539 of NZ_CP006373.1, forward strand.
AGCCGCCCTTGAGCATGGCGGCGATGCCGGCGTTGCGCCTGGTGTCTTCTGGGCGCCCCTTGTAGGCCCCCGCAGCCTTGGCCCGCTCCTGGCCCTGCGTCTGGCGACGGCGCCGATCTTCGTAGTCCTTACGGGCGACCGCCGCGAGGACGTCGAGCATCATGCCGTTGACCGCCGCGAACATGCGTCCGGTGAATTCATCAGTGGGCGTGGCCAGCATCCAGGAGGTTGGCAGATCGAGCGCGACGACGCGGACCTGACGCGTGGCCAATTCAGCGCGCAGCAGTTCCCAATCGGCAGAGGTCAAGCGGGAGAGACGGTCCACCTGCTCGATCAGGAGAACGTCGCCGGGATGGCTGTCGGCGAGAAGGCGAAACAGTTCGGGACGGGCGAGCTTGGCGCCGCTCTCGTTCTCGACATAGTAAGCCGCGACGCGCAGGCCTCGCTCTTCGGCGAAGGCGCGCAGCTGATCCCTAGCCCGGTTCGCATTCTGATCGTCGGTGGATGCTCGGAGATAGGCACGGACGAACACGAGAACCTGCTATGGTCTGTTTTGCATAGTACACACCATGGTGGTCCAGTTTGGTTTGGTCAAACCGGTTTCTGAACCACCTCAAGCAATGGTTCATTTTAGGCATGCCCAAAATAAACCACGTACCCTTACGCCGCTTGAATTGCTGATTCAATAGACTGCCGAATGGCACTTCGCCCCGACCCTGACGCATTTCGATAAAAGTCCGTCGAAAAGTCTATCTCTCCAGCTTTCATAAGTCTTTTCTCAAAGTAGTCTATATCTATTACTTTTCCCTCAAACGCTTCGATCGATAGCTTTCGTAGTATATCAAGAAGAGCTTGAACTCCTACAGTTTTTGTAATGAAAGAAGTTGGAGTTGCCTTTTTCCAAAACACTTTTTCGCAGGCGGCAAGGTAGTTTTTTACGATTTCATAGATAACTGCATCAAGGCCTTTCACATAAGCCAATCTCAAAGGCGACCGATCAGTCCTAGATTTTTTATCTAGAAATATCTCTCTTGTCTTTTGCTCAGGAGTGATAAGTTCATTTGAATCTGATTTTGGGTTACTGGATATAAGCCGAAGTATTCCCTCGACAATTACAGCCGTAGAGACTCTCCAGACACGCGAGTCAAAAATGCTATATAACTGGTCATCTTTTCGAGGGGAAATGACAATCTTCTGATAAAGTGGAGAAGCGGGATCCGCCGCCAGCCGTCGCGTCAAATATACAGCTAATTTATCTGGCGCCCATTCCGGAGCTTCTTCTTTTTCTACATTATATCCAAACAGTTCATAGGTAAGACTTTTGTTTACTTTTCTCTGATTCGAATTAATTGTCGCAAAAAGCTGTGCCTGTAAAGGTTTGGCCAAATCCATGTAAATCGAACAGGAAATTGCCATATTTAGCCTGCTAGCGACACGCGCATATGAAAATCCCCACAAGCGATGCTGACCATCAATGATAGATGCGAGCTTTGCGCCTGTTGGAATCGTTAGCGTTGTGTTTCCGGTTTCATCACTATTCACCGTCCATCTACGATTTATAGGGTTTGTGACTTCAGCTTTTTTGATTTCATCATCATTAGCTCCGGGAAGGGATGCCATATGTGCATTCAGCACTGCCTCTTCTTCCACAAGTCCGTCTTCTGCACGCATGTTTGCTGCAATGATGATTGAATTTGGAAAAGCAGAGTCATCCCGATCGATGTATGCGCCAATTTCTTGAAATCTCTTTATTTGAGGCTCTCTCTGAGTCCCTCGTAATCTATAGGGAATTTCAGCGTTTCCTGTTGCCTCAGCTGTCAACAAGTCGCTATACCCAACTTCAAGAAGCAGTCTAGCTGGAAGACTTACAATATAAAAAGATCCCATTGGTTGTTCAATAAGTATTGCACTTGCTTTAAATGGAAACATGGAATCAGGACCTAATACTTGAAATCTGAGAGTGCGTCTTCGCCGCTCAACGTTGCAACTGCATCTACGCCCCCGGATGAATCTTCAGGCGCCGACGGCGTATCATCCCTCAGAGCGGGATCATCCGCATTTACAATCCAGCAACAACATAAGGCCAGTATACTTGTTACCGATGCAACAAATATTGCAACAGGATCGCTGATATTTTTTGAGGATATGAGCACTAAGCTCACCGCTATAAATGGAAACGGTAATATATTACATAACGCACGGATGCTTTTATGAGCAGTATCCGACAACGCCAGCTGAAGACAAACTGATCCTAATATCGCTGGAAAATATGCAACGATTGCCGATCTTAAAGGGGTCAGACCGTTTTCTATTGGCGGATTTCCAAAAAGATAAAAGCCTAGCTCGATCCATACACTTACAGCTGCAAAAAGTATAAAGTTCCCTACGAAATGGAACGCATAGGTGGGGTGCTTCCTTGGTGCTGACCAACGACGCCGTATATCAGCAAAGAGGCGTTCGTAACCATCATAGTCGTCGTTAGTAGATGCCGCATTCATTCGTTATCGGATCCAGAAGCGATGTTTCATGCTGATATCGCGTTGTCGGACTCATGTTCGTCAAGGGCAATTACGTTCACAGGTTGATTAATGAAGTTTTCTGATGCAGTGTGATGCAGAAAATGGGCTGTGGGCATCATGGGTCGACCGAAAAAGCGGGAGCAATCCGTCAGACTATCAGTTAGCCTTGATCCAACAGATCACGCTATAATCTGTCGTATGGCGGACGAAATGAACATATCGGCCGCATGGTTCGTTCGCCGTGCTATTTCAGAGTTTGTCAGTCGCCAAAATCAAAGTGCACAGACTGAACTTCCACTTGTGAGCATTGCGAAAAGAACGATCTGAATGTTCCAATCTTTGTCATCGTCTTATCAGATACCGTCGATTGAAGAGACTTGGAGTTCGATTGTTTCTTCAATTCGTACTGAGTATCTATCGGAGTCGCAGTCCTATCCGTGGATCATTGGCTTCTCTGGGGGGAAAGACAGCACCGTCGTCACGCACGCGGTGTTCGAGGCTCTTCTTCAGATCTCGCCATCCCGGCGGACGCGTCCGGTCCATCTCGTCTCGAACGATACGATGGTCGAGTCTCCTCTCGTCATCGCGCATCTGGATGTGGTCACCCAACGGATCGCAGAAGCGGCTGATGGGCTGGGACTGCCCATCACTGTCGCGCGGACGAAGCCAGATCCCGATAAGACGTTCTGGGTGCTGCTCATCGGCAAAGGCTACCCAAGCCCCAACATGACAATGCGCTGGTGCACGGATCGGCTGAAAATTCAGCCGACAAGCGGCTACATCAAAGGCCAAGTTTCAGAGTCAGGCGCGGCGATCGTTCTGCTTGGGGTGCGCCGCGACGAGAGCCAATCGCGTCAGAAATCAATCGATCGCTGGCGGAATGCTCGCGGTAGCAATCTCTCTCCGCATGAGCGCCTACCGGGCGCCCTCATCTACCGGCCGATCGTCGATCTCGCGGTTGAGGACGTTTGGGAGATCCTTGGGACCTGCCATGCTCCCTGGGGCGGTGATCACACGGCCCTCATCAAGCTTTATCGTGACGCCGAAGGCGGCGAATGCCCTGTGGTGCTGAGCGTTGACGAGGCGCCTGGCTGCGGGACCGCGAACAGCCGTTTCGGCTGCTGGACCTGCACGGTGGTCGAAAAGGACAAGAGCCTGCAAGGGTTCGTGGATGCGGGCCAACACCATTACGTGCCCCTGCTTGGCTTCCGTGACTGGCTGCGTTCGATCCGAAACAAGCCAGAGATGCGTCAGATCGTTCGCCGGAACGGCAAGGTGTCGTTCAGTCCGGACGGAAAACACATTCCAGGCCCGTTCACGATCCAGGCCCGGCGCGAAATCCTGGCACGCCTCCTCGACGTGCAAAGCCAATTTGGCGCTCCCCTCATCAGCGACGATGAGGTTCATCGCATTCATCAGCATTGGTCTGAAGAACTCCAAACCCAAGGTGCGCTAGCGAATGTCTGACGCCACGCTCGAAGAGATTAATCTCAGTGACCTGCCGCTATGGGCGGATGAAGAGGCCACTGCGATCCTGGAAGGGATTGCAGCCGAGCACGGCGTCCCTGTGGACGTTCTGACTGAGCTGGTTGGATTGCAACGCGCGAGACAGCACCAAGAGCGTGCTGCCGGCATCAATCAACGGATCGAGGAGATCCTGGGGCGAATGGACTGATGAGATCGCATCAAACGGGAGGCGTCGATGTGGATCTCTAAAATCGAGTTGGTCTGCTTCAAATCATACCAGCGCCAGGAGTTCGAGTTCCCGCAACCCGAGGGTGGTCGGAACATCGTTCTCGTGGGTGGTCTGAACGGTTACGGAAAGACCTCTATTCTGGAGGCCATCTACCTGTGCCTGTATGGCAAGGATGCGATGGCCCACCTGGCACGAGCCGGCTTGAAGACGGACGAGAAGAAGGGCTATCCGACCTTCCTCGAAAAGGCTTTCAACGGAGAGGCGCTAAGGGCAGGCCAAGACACGATGACGGTTCGGGTCGTTGTTCAGAGGACCAAGACCAAGGGCGCTGAAATCACGCGCAAATGGTACTTCCGATCGAACGGTACGTGGACGGACGAGGAGACAACCTACCGTGAGATCGTTCGCGGCGTACCGGAAATGCCGAGATCTGACGGGCGAAACGGCTTCCACCTTTCGGAAGTGCTCGACGAGTTTTTCGTACCGGCTCACATCGCGCCCTTCTTCTTCTTTGACGGTGAAGAGGTCAAAAAGCTCGCCGATCAGAACCGGATCGAACAGGTTAAGCAGGGCTTGGAAGGCCTTCTCGGTGTTGTGCTCCTGCGCTCGCTCACGGAGCGCCTACGCAGCTTCGAGCGCTCTAAGCGTGATGGTGTTGCCAACGTCGACGAGGACCGCCTTCAGAGCCTCTATACGCAGCTGACCGAGAATGAACGTCAGGCTTCAGAACTGGCGCGTAAGGGCGTCGAGACGAAGGCGGACCGCGAGGCTCTAGAGGGCGAATTCCAGTCGCTTTTGGAGCGTGTCACATCGCTTGGCGGTGGAGGTGGCGATACCGCGACCTACAAGGACCTAATCGAAGAGCGAGAGCAGGTTCGCAACCGCCTCCGGGAAACTCACCGCCGGATGGAAGAGGTTCTTGCTGGACGGCTACCGCTTCATCTCGTGTCCAAGGACGTGTTTACGACCTTCAAAAACCAGCTCGAGGAAGAGGTTCGCTACTTCCAGTGGGAAGGGGAGAAGCGTGCCTTGGAACCGCGTCAGCGCGAGTTTGAAAGCGCCTACGACAAACAGACAGAGCGCCCGATCAATCCGCCGCTGACAGCGGAGCAGGAGGGGATCGTAAAGTCGCGCATTCAAGCCGCGTGGGAAAGCCTATTTTTCCCGCCACCGGACGACTGCGCGGATGAGATCATCTACGACTTCCTCTCGATTGAGCAGCGCACTCAAACGCTGGCAGCTCTCGCCGGCTCCTCGCTTGGAATGCAGGAAATCCAGGAAGTTCTGCGGCAGCAAAGCGAGGCAGAAGAGCGCATCAACGATCTCGGGCGCAAAATCTCCCGCCTGGAAGGCATTGATCGCGACGGCACTCTCACCGCTCTACGGGCGGAGCTTAAGACGGTTCAGGACCGGCGAACAGAACTCGATGAAACCTGGCGCACGGATGAGCGCCGCGTTGTGGGTCTGGAGGCCCAGATCAGTTCGCAGCGTGCCGAATATGAGCGCGAGAGGAAGAAGCTCGATGACTCCTCGCCGTCTCGCGAGATTATCGATCGCTCCGAGCGCGTCCGCCGCGTCATTGACGCTGTGATCCCCGCCCTTTTCCCGCTGAAGGTGAAGGAACTCGCGAGCAGCATGACGCAGGTCTACAAACAGCTCGCGCACAAAGGTCAGGTCGCCAAGATCGAGATTGGTGATGATGGATCGACGACGATCCTCAGCAAATCCGGTAAGGCTCTGACGTTCGATCGGTCCGCTGGCGAAAATCAGATCTTTGCCACAGCCCTTATCGCAGGGTTGGCGAAGGTCTCAGGCGTTCGCGCGCCATTGGTGGTCGATACGCCGCTTGGCCGGTTGGACAGCCGTCATCGTCAGAACATTCTTGGCTACTGGACGAGCGATAAGAACCGTCAGGTCATCCTCCTCAGTCAGGACGAGGAAATCGATGCGGATTTTGAGAAGCGGCTGCGCAAGTCCGTCTCCAAGACGTACCTGCTGAACCACATCGATGTCGGCGATGGAGTTGGACGTACAACAGCCATCCCGGATGCCTACTTCGCGGAGCGCGGCGAATGAGCGCCCTCAGCCTCCAGCAAATCATGTCGTCACGGTTTCGCACGTCGGCCGTAGCGGATGGGCACACCCGAGAGCTGATGGATCTCCTAGGCCTTTCCACGAAGGCCAACGTCGCACGCTTGTCGATCGGCCGCTCCTTGTCGCTTGGAGCCTTCGATAACGACAGCGTCGATGCAAAAGGTTTGGAGATCCCAGCTGCGTCCCTGTTCACGCAGGAGGACGTAACAATCTGGGTCGGACTGATCCTGACTCATGCCAGGGCGAACGGCATCACCATGGATGGAATGGATGCATTCCGTTCGGCACTTCGCCAGCATTGGCACCGAGGCGCTGGCCTGCTCATGGAGGATTGGCGAAGCAGCGGCGAGAATTTCGACAACTTCGTTAGCACCCTTGTGAAGCGTCGTGCGGACTTGCCGGACATCGGTACGCCGGCACAAGCGCAGAAGGCGACAGTCGGCAAAGCTGTCTCGGCCGAGGATCAATCTACGCAGCTTGGTAAGGCGCTCGGCGAGATCGGCGTGGGTGCTGAGGTCAAGGGCGTGGTCCACGGTCCTCGCCTATCCCGGTACAAGGTCGCGCTTCGCGACGTGAACCAGCTCGATAAGCTCCGCAAGGGACTAGAGCGTTTGGCGTTGGCCATGAGCCTTCAGGACATGATGCCAGCGCTTGGTCATAGCGACGAGCCGAAGACTGTCACGATCGATATTCCCCGCCTCAGCAAATCCTGGACCACGGCTTCGAAGATCGAGTTCCTGGAAGCCCTGAATGCGGTGAGCGGTTCAGGGACGGAACTTATCGTCTGCCCTGGTATGACGGTCGTTGGCGAGCCCGTTCTGTTCGATCTCCGCTCGGCGCCTCACCTTCTGGTGGGCGGCGCTACCGGACAGGGCAAGAGCGTGTGCGTCCATGCGATCCTCAGCTCGCTCATTGTGAAGCACACCCCGGCGACCCTTCAGCTCGCATTGATGGACCCCAAACGGGTTGAGTTCTCGATCTACGCGAAGAGCCGCTTTCTCTGGCGCAATGAGATCGCCGTGGGCGCAGATGCAGCACTTGAAACTCTGCGAGCGCTCGTTGCGGAGATGGATGATCGATACGAGCGGATGAGCGAGCTGGGGGTCAACAGCATTGGGGATCTCGCGCTGAAGGGCGTGAAGCTCCCCTATATCGTCGCCTGCGTGGACGAGTTAGCCGACCTCATCATGCAGGATCGAGGCGTCGAAGCTGAAATTATCCGGCTGGCACAGATGGCCCGTGCGGCTGGCATTCACCTCATTTTGGCGACCCAACGCCCCGACGCTAAGACGTTCAGTGGTTTGATCCGCAGCAATATCCCGGCTCGAATTGCTCTGACGGTTCAGAAGGCGTCGGAGTCGCAGATCATCCTGGACGAAAGCGGCGCAGAGGACCTGCTGGGCCGAGGAGACATGATCGTCAAGCTGGCGGGCTCACCGCTGGTCAGGGCGCATGGATATTACCTGACGTCGACCGACGTCGAGAACATCGTCGCTCGATGACCGATCAAGCGTTCGACCATCTGCTCGACACGTCAGGCCTGAAATGTCCTTTGCCGGTCATCCGGGCTCGCAAGCTCATTCGGACAATGCCATCCGGGACGCGGTTGAAAATCATTTGCACCGATCCGCTGGCGGAGATCGATATTCCGCATATGGCCGCGACTGACGGACATAAGCTTATGGGAAAAGGGCGTGAGGGAGACCAGCTTTGGTACACGCTACAAACCGCTTAGATTAATTTAATCTTCTGCTTTTGTTTTGACATGACGGAGTGCTGAAATATGACTCAGCACTCCGTTATTTTTGGCTTAGACGCAGACCATCTGTCGAATTTGATCCAGAGTGGCCTTCGCGTCATTCGCTGCAAAGTCCCTCAACTTTGCATCATTGCCTTCGTCATCAACGTCCATCACGAGGCCAATCAAATCAGCGATCGGGCTCCCAAGGCGAAATAGGCGGACCTTGCGCCACTGCTCCTGAGGAAGCTCAGGCGGATAATGCCCGATGCCCTTAGCAGCCAGGTTTTTGCTGATGGCCTCAACGACGTATGGCCCAAGCCTTCCGCTTCCGTTGACGTCTCGCAGTTCTCCAATCGTGACGGTCAGCACGTTCTCTGAGGCGGTAACAGCCTTGCTGATGTCGTCATATGTCTTCAAATTCGCCATATGAAATTCCCTATTTAAAATCATCCTTGCCGTAAGGATGGATTTTTATCTCACGTCATCCCGCTCATGTAAAATGCAATCTTAGATAGGAGGATAGAATTTAATCCGAAATTTTTTCCGCCTTGGAGGGAGCCTTCCCAACGCCAACGTATCAAATGCTCCAAAACTATCGGCTTGAACCGATATTGGCTCTAGCCTATAATTCGGCATGTGGGCGGTTTTCGAACATCCGAATTTTGCGCAAGAGCGGGAAGAGCTTCCCGATGGCGTGTCAGACAAGCTCGACGAAGTCATTCTAGCGCTGTCCAAGGCCGGTCCTCAGCTAGGCCGTCCGCAGGTCGATACCCTCAAGGGTTCGAAGCACGCCAACATGAAAGAGATCCGGGTCGCAGTCGGCGGCGCATGGCGCTTTGCGTTTGCCTTCGACACCGAGCGGAACGCCGTCGTTCTGTGCGGCGGAAACAAGGAAGGTACGAGCGAGAAACGCTTCTACCGCACCCTTATCAGCACAGCAGACACACGTTTCGACGATTGGTTGGCGGCAGAGGAGTGAGCGAAATGAAGAAGTCAGACTTTCGGTCATCGCTGGAGCGGATTGAGGCTCTGCCCGCAGAACGACGCGAAAAGATCGAAGCCGGCGCTGCGAAGGTGCTGGAAGACATGCACTTGGCCGACATTCGCAAGGCCCTGCACCTGACACAGGCGCAGGCGGCTGAACGCAGCGGGCTAAAACAGAGTGAGGTTTCCCGGATCGAGCGGTCGCCAGAGACCGTACAGCTTCGAACCCTATGGCATTACGCCAGCAGTTTGGGAGGCAGCGCGCGGGTCGTTCTGGATTTTCCAGATGGTACAAGCGCGTCTGTCGGACTTCACCGGGGCAAACTGTCAAAGTCCAAGATCGCTGCAAAAGCCTGAGGCGTCGGAACTTAAGCGCCAACGGCAGGACCGGCCCCGACCGGAGCCCTCCATAGCGAAGGGAGGGCGGGCCGGATCGCAGCCGCCCCTTCGTCAGCTCAAGCGGCGACCCGCCGCTCGATCTCAGCGAGGAACGGCAGGTTGATCCGCCGGTAGAGCGGCAGTTGCCTGCGGACCTGATCGTAAAGCGTGGGGCTTGGCTGCCGATCCATGCGGATCAACTCCAGAACCTGGCCGACGTTGATCTGATCTGCGCTAAATGGCCTGACGGGATCGATGATCCAGTTCTGCAAGGCCTCCACCAACGGACCGTCTTCCCGCTGGTACTCGGGACGCCCATCGTCCGGATCGAAGCCGAGGTTTCCGCAGGCCATGCGATAGGCGGGCGTGTCCCAGCTAAAGCGCGGGGTATCCATGATCTCGCAATAAAGGGGGAACGCGTCCCGGATCGCCTGACGCTCGGCACGCGGCGTCAACGGCAGGGCGACGATTTCCGGCAGCTGCGCGAGCAGAACGCATCGCAGGGCGAACACATGAACCTCTCCCGCGTCCTCCAGCTCGAACACGGCCATGTCGCTGCCGCGCGAACCGGCGATCGTCTCCACGACTTCGGGATACGTGCGCTCCGGCAGCGCCTCTACATAGGCGCGCACCGTCATCGGTCCGCTGTTCGACCGCTCATGCAGGCGCCAGGTCTCGACCCGCCATTCACCCGTGGCCGGATCGCGGCTCGCACGATGCCGGCTCGACACCCAGCGCTGCCAGCCCGGACCCTGTTCTTCGTTCATGCCATTCTCCACTTTGAACCTCAGGCACAGTAGGTGTCTGGCTAAGGACCTGACAAGCGAGCGGGCGGCCCAAGGTGCGGATATGGTTTACCGCAAGGAGGGTCCCTCTTGCCCCGTTCAAACGCTAAAGCTCGTACCCGCCGCGATCGCGCTCTCTGTCGCGCTCCTGCTCCCGCTCTCGGGCACGCTGGCGTTCCTCGGGCGTGTCCATGCTCGCATAGAGGTCCGCTATACGCTCTTCGATCGATCGTTTCCGGACCGGCTCGGTGCCGGTCTCCCGCTCCTGCGACGGTTCACGCTCCCTTGCCCCTTCCACACTCTCACGAAGCGCCTCCAGGCGCTCGCTGATGCTGAGGCTCGGTGTTGCATCCTCACGCTTCTCGCCGCGCTCCAGGCCACGGTCCTGCAACGCCTCGAGGCGTTCGGTGATGCTCGGCCGATCCTCCTCCCGTTCCGCATCCCTTTCCGCTGAGCAGCCTCTCTCCCGATCACGATCGATGGTTTCGTTCCGTTCAGGGTGGGGTCCGGTTCGCTCCTCGACCGGACGCTCCTCCCTGGCGGATGCCGGTGGCATGAGATGGTCGAGGCGGATCGTAACCGAGGCGCGCTCGAAGGTGGGTTTGGGCTCGGGCGCCTCTCGTGGCGCGGTCCATCGGTCCCGTGCCTCGCGGATCTCGCGCAGCACCCGCGCCGTGATGGACTCCTTCGCAGCTTGGGGCTCGGTCTCGTCCGGAACGCGGATGGCCTTGGCCTCGTCCCCCAACAGCCGCTCCGCGCGCTCGTCGCGATCCGAGCGCTCGTCGCGCCGCCCCTCGACCTCGATCCCGCGCCGCTCGGCATAGTCCAGCGTCGTTTCCTTGCTGTTGGCGTGGCTGAGGCCGGTGACCAGCGCTTGTCTGTCGGCGAAGTCGTCGCGGCCCACATGGAGCTGCACAGCGTCACGGTGACGGGTCATCGCGACATAGGCGAGATGGCTGTCCATGCCGCCCGACGCCAGCACGTAGGATCGGTCGACGGTCGCCCCCTGGCTTTTGTGGATCGTCGTCGCGTAGCCGTGGTCGAACTTGTCGTATTCGGCCACTGGCACGGTGACGATGCGCCCTTTCTCCGTCTCGCCTCCCGGCCCCTGCGCCCCGTCCAGCCTGACGACGATCTCGCCCTCGCGAACCGCGCCGACGGTCCCCAGCATGCCGTTCTTCACCCCGAGATCCCGGCTGTTCTCCAGGAACAGGAACCGGTCTCCGATCGCGAAGACCCGCTCGCCGTCGTTGGTCCGGTAAGAGCGCTCGACATTCAGCTCGCCGCGCTCGCGCCGCTCGCCCCGGATCGCCTCGTTCAGCTCGCGAACGTCCGCGCGCCGATAGGTCAGCACGAGCTGCGAGGCCTCCGGCTTCGCGTCATGGTCCCGCATGACCTCCGACACGATCGCGTAGCGTGCCGCCTCGCGTGTCTCCGCGAACCGGATCGCGCCATGCCCGTCATAGGCCGAGAGACCTTGGCTGACGCGCAGCCGCGCGAAGTCATGGCTCGCCTCGCGCTGCCAGCCTTCGCGCTGCCGGCGAACCTCCTCCAGCTCGGCAAAGCCGATGTGCTCGGTGACGGCCCGGAACGCCGCGCCGGCCTGGATTGGCTGCAGCTGCTGCGGATCGCCGACCAGCACGAGCTTGGCCCCGGCGCGGTCCGTCTCCTCGATGAAGCGGGCGAGCTGGCGCGACGACACCATGCCCGCCTCGTCGATGACGAACACATCGCCCGGATCCAGCTGTCCGCGTCCGTTCGCCCAGCCATATTCCCACGAAGCCAGCGTGCGCGAGGCGATGCCCGAACTCTCCTCCAGCCCCTCGGCCGCCTTGCCGGCGAGCGCTGCGCCATGAACGCGGTAACCTTGCGCTTCCCACGCCTCCCGCGCGCTCGTCAGCATGGTCGACTTGCCCGCTCCTGCCAGTCCGACCACCGCCGCACAACGCTCTTCGCCGGTGACGTGCCGAACCGCCTCCCGCTGCTCCTCGGCCAACCAGCTGCGCGCGGCGAAGGCGCGCTCGACATGATCAGCCTCGACGCCGTGCCCGCCGCTCTCCGCCATGCGCACCGCGCGATCCACCATGCCGGCTTCCAGCGCGATCATCTCACGCGTCGAATAGCGCGCCAGCTCGGTGGCGTGTCCCTGTCGGTCCTGGACCTCCCCGCGAAGCTCCACCAGCTCGGCGCTTGCCATTACCTGTGCGAAGGCGTTCTGGAACTCCTGGGGATCGTCGATCGCCCGGTGCAACGCGCGCGCCACGTCATGCCGATCGAACACGCTCTTCTCGCCGGTGACGAGATGCAGAACCTGCTCGGGCTTCTCGCGGATCGATTGAACGTTCTGCCGCGCCGCGTCCTCTTCAAGACGAACCCGCGACACGTCCATGCCGCGCCGCTGCATCTCGGTCGCATGCACGCCCATGTGCTGCGTCGGCGCGATCTCCAGACCACGCGCTTCGTGCGAGCGATGGTCGATCCGCTCAGCGTGACCAGCACGGGCCAGATGCGCGTTGGCGTGGTGCTCCCACGCCTGCCTGAGATCACGGAGCTGCATGTGCGAAGTCGGTAGCCCTTCCGCCAGAAGCCGCGCGTTGCGCCACTCGAACTGCGTCTTATCGCCCAGTCCGTCTGCCGTGACCTCGCGCGTCGTCATCAGGATATGCGCATGATGATTGCGGATGTCAGTCTCGCCGGACGGCGAATGGATGGCGAAGTCCACCGCCGTGCCGTAGCGGTTCGCCAAGTCCTGCGAGAACGATCGCGCCAGCTCGATCCGCTCTTTCGGCGTCAGCTCATGCGGCAACGCGACTTCGAACTCGGTGGCGACACGAGCATCTTTTCGCTTCTCGGCTTTCTCGGCTGCGTTCCACAAAGCGGACCGGTCCAGTGCCCAAGCCGCATCGACGCCTTCGGGCATCACAATCTCGGTATGGCCGATGCCGCATTTGCCTCTGTAGTCGTGAACCTGCCCGTCTGAGAGATTAGCTAGCCGTTCGCCGGATCGATACGCCGCTGCCGCAACCGCGCTGCGCCCGGACGAGCGCGATAGCGATTTCATCGAGCAGTGGTAGATCGCCATGCAGACTGCGGCTCCGGCTTACGTGTTGGGCCGTAGGCTGGCCTCCCCTATCCCGCTGGACGTTGCCGCAGAATGGCTTGCGCCGCAAGCCGGAAGTGCGCCCTTACCATCCTGCTGACGCAGTCTGCTGTCGGTCCAACGCCCTCATTCCAGACCGACGATACCCGGGTTGAAGGTTCCTCGTATCTCACATCGTAAGATTGAAGAACGATCATTCCATGCGCTAGGGCAAATTGGGTGAAGGCGCGGAAAGGCGATGGAATGGCCAAACTCTCGATCGAGGCACGCATTGCGCAGCTCGAAGCCCGCAAGCAGGCATTGAAGGCTCGTCTCGGAAAGCAGGAGCGAGCCATCGATACCCGCCGCAAAGTTCTGCTCGGCGCCATGCTACTCGATACGATTGAGCGCGCACGGGCAGGTCAAGGACGTCCGGAGGATCGTGACGTCGCTGTTATGCTGGAAGGCTGGGTCACCCGCGAACTGCCGGGCTTCTTGAAGCGAACGATCGACCGGACCCTGTTTGCCGACTTCATCACATCGGAAGAGGGTTCGCATACGGAGACCGAACAATGAACCCGACCTTCTGGGGACGTCGGTTCGGTGTTGGCCCCCTTGTCTCCCTCGCCATTGTCATCGTCGCGCTCTGGTTTCCGCTGAGCTTCCTCGCCCGGCAAAGTCCACGCTTCCTGTTCTGGGCCTCGTCTCCGTTTCAGAAGGGCTTGGGCGACGCGATGAACGCCATGGGCTTTTCGATGCTCGGGCTCATTGGCATCAGCGATCCACAGGCCTTCTACGATTACTGGACGATGGGACAGGGCCTTTACATCGCTCTGCTCTTTCCGCCCGTACTCATCGGGCTGCTGCTTTGGTTTCTCGGCCTCGATCTCTTGCAGATGCTCATCGGTGGCGCTCCTCCGGTCCCTCATGGCTCGGGACGCTTCGCCTCCGCTCGGGAGGAAGCCTTTCATCGCCGATACAAACCGGGTGCGCTAAATGTTGGAGCCGGGCCTGGCTCCTCCTCCTATTGGTTCTCCGGGCCTGAGCATCTCTTGACGATCGCTCCCACGCGTTCCGGCAAGGGCGTCGGCGTCATCATCCCGAACCTTTTGACCGCCGAACGCAGCATCCTCGTCATCGACCCCAAGGGTGAGAATGCCGAGATCACCGCACGCCAGCGCCAGAGCTTCGGCCCGGTCTATGTCCTCGCCCCCTTTCGGCAGGACGGTGTCGCCAGCGCCGCCTACAATCCGCTCGCCGGCCTCGACCCCAAGGATGATGCCTTCGTGGACGATGCCACGACGCTGGCGACCGCTCTCATTCTCTCCGATCCCAACGCCGAGAACAGACACTTCGACGAAGGCGCTCGCGCCCTCTTGCGGGGCCTTCTCATGCTGGTGGTCGTTGCCGAACCACCCGAACGACGCCATCTCGTGACCGTCCGCGAGGTCCTGACCTATCCCAAGGAGCGCTTTGCCACCCTCCTGGAGATCATGACCTCAATGAAGGAGGCTGGAGGCGCCATCGCTTCGGTCGCCAACGTCTTTCGCGGCAAGAATGACAAGGAGCGGGCGGCCATCCTGTCCACCGCGCAGGAGCAGACCAACTTCCTCGAAAGCCCTGCTCTCAAGCGGTCTCTGACACGCTCGGATTTCGAGTTCAGCAGCCTCAAGACGGGCATCGCCACGGTCTATCTCGTCCTGCCGCAGGAGCGCATGGAAAGCCACGGACGCTGGATCCGTCTTCTCGTCACAAGGGCGCTTCAGGACATCCAGCGCACCAGGGCCAAACCGGCAGCGCCGATCCTCTTCGTCCTCGATGAGTTCGCCGCGATCGGCGACATGCCTGCGATCAAGACCGCCATCGGTCTCATGGCCGGTTACGGCCTTCAGATTTGGGCGTTCCTGCAGAACTGGGGCCAGCTCGAAGAGGTCTATGGCAAGGGCGCCCACACCTTCGCCGCCAATGCCGGCGTCTTCCAGGCCTTCAAGGTCAACGACACCGTCACCGCCCGCTACGTCTCGGACCTATCGGGCGATACGGCGCGCCATCAGCCTGTGACCCAAGGCAAACCCGTGGGCGGCAAGCTGCTGACGCCCGAGGAGGTCATGCACCTCGACGACAACCGCATGTTCCTCAAGTTCAAGGGAACGCGGCCCATCCTCACCGGCATGCGCCCCTACTTCCAGGATCGAAAGCTCCGCAAACTCGCAGACCCCTCCAGCTTCCAGGCCGGGTAAAGCGCAAATGCGAGATCGCTCACCTCAGCCGCATCGGGGTTGGCGGCAATCTGGCACTGAATAAGGGTGTGCGACCCTTCTTCGCCGCAAAGATGGAGTACTGGACCCACAGGCACTTCAGGGGGCTGCACGATAGGTGCGACTTCAACTGAGTGCCGCGCGAAGGAAGCCATGAATGGACGAGCGGTGCTAAAACCCGAACGCTTGGATCACGATCTCGGCCAGTGCCTCCGGCGCCTTCGCAAGGCACGCAACATCCCTTTGCCAATGTTCGCGCAACGCATCGGCGTAAGCGACGCCGATGCGCGATCCTACGAGGATGGCACCTGCCGCATCCCGGCGCGGGTTCTGCGCCGAGCGGCCGAAATCCTTGGGGTGCACGTCAGTGATTTGTTCCGGGCCGATGCGGTGTCCGACGCAGAACCGCCCCCGACTATCCACTAGCTGTTTGGTTGCGGAACGTCGTTGGGATTACGCCTGGAGGTTCGAGGGTGCGCGCCGCCGTGCTGCCAGGAGGGCTCGTTGATGCTCGCTATCCATCCCCAGGCCCGCACTACCCCGGCCCCGATGCCTGTCAGGATCGCTCGGCTCGGCTTCAAAAGTTGCCCTGGCGCGCCAGCGATGAGGAGCGCGCCATCGTGTGCGCGCTCCGCCGCTCCACCGGCTTCCCCTCGACGCACTGACCTTCGTCGTCAGCCACTTCCTGCCGCACCTGAACCGGGACGCCGTCTACCGCATCCTCAGGGCGGAGGGCCTCAACCGGCTGCCGCCCGCCGAGCACCCCCGGAAGCCGCACGGCACCTTCAAGGACTACGAGGTCGGCTTCGTCCACGTCGACGTGAAGCACCTACCCAAACTGCGTGACCGCGACGGCTCCACCCGCAAGCGCTTCCTCTACGTCGCCATCGACCGCGCCTCCCGCTACGTGCACCTCGCGGTCAAGGATGACGAGACCACGGCATCGGCGGTGGCCTTCCTCACGGACGCACTCGACGCCTTCCCCTTCCGGGTCACCCACGTGCTCACCGACCGGGGCTCCTGCTTCACGGCCGATGCTTTCGAGGCAGCCTGCGAGCGGCACGGGGTGCAACACCGCAAGACGCGCCCCTACACGCCGAAGACCAATGGCATGGTCGAGCGCTTCAACGGCCGGGTGCAGCGGGAGGTGTTGGGCATCATGATCTACAGCCACGCCGACCTGGAGATCGCGCTGCGCGGCTTCAACGCGGCCTACAACGAGTCGCCGTCAGCGCGTGCTCAAAGGTCTCTCGCCCGAGATGGTGTTGCGCCAGCGTCTCGAAGCTGATCCCAGGCTCGCCAATCCTATCTACAGACCGCCCAGCCCAAATCTCATCAAACGCGCCCTTCGCATCGTCGCAGACGCGAAGGAGGTCTCGCATCCAGACA
>NZ_CP006374.1 GCF_001442755.1 Aureimonas sp. AU20
AGCGCACGCCAGCAGCTCGGCGACGCGCACGCATCTGCTCGACATGCTCGGAAGCTCTGGTGCGACTCATGGAACGGCCCTCTGCTCGCTAACTAGCTAGGCGTACGCGAGACCGAAGGGGAACGCCACAGCATTGTCACATGGGCGCTACAGGTTCGCGCAAGCCTGCAGCGATGGTCTGCACCCTTCCAGCCTTCAGGGTTTTGGAGGTCGTATCCTCCTGCACTGTGGGCCTCCGATCCCTCGCAGGTTCAGACCTTCGAAGGTTAAAAGCATAGGGGGTGTGAAGGTGCAGACCTTTTCGCTGATTTCGCAGAAGGGTGGCGCGGGGAAGTCCACGCTGGTCCGCCAGCTCTCCGTCCTGGCATCCGAGGACGGCCCGGCAATCATTATTGACCGCGACCCGCAGGGGACGAGCACGAAGTGGTGGCAACGCCGGCAGGAGATAGACCCGACCTTAGAACGTCCAGACCTTCTAACCTTGGAAGGTTCGGACCTCACGAGGGTCGTGGGCGCACTGAAGAATAAGGTGGGGGTGCTGTTCGTGGACACTCGGCCGGCAGTGACAGAGCCAGAGGCAGAGGCCGCCCGCGTCGCTGATCTCGTGCTCGTGCCCATTCGCCCGTCACCAGACGACATCGAGGCCGTGGGCGATACGCTGAAGATCCTGCGACGTTTGGAGAAGCGCGCGGTGCTCATCGTGAACGCCGCAAGGAACGAGGCGCGCGCCACGAGCGCACGAGCGGCGCTGTCTCGCTACCCGATACCGGTCTGTCCGTTCTACCTCACAGATCGGACGGCCTACCTCGACGCATCCTTGGAAGGGCGCGGCGTCGGCGAGATGAAGGGTTCGGGCGCCAAAGAAGCGACGGCCGAAATCCGCAAGGTTTGGGATTGGATCAAGATGGAGGCTGCGAACCATGAGCACTAAGAAGGGCCGCACCCTGGCCGACATGATAGGCGGCCTTGATGACGACACCCCTGAGGTCGCGAGCGCCGCAGCCACAAGGGCACCACCTGCGCCGATCGACGCGCCGGCCGCGAAGATTGTCCCGGTCAGCGTTCTTGTCTCACCCGAAGACAGGAAGCGGCTCCGACAGCTGAGCCTCGATACCGGGCTCTCAATTCAAAAGCTCGGGCACGAGGCCTTCAACATGATGCTGGAGGCGCGCGGGCTGCCGCCACTAGAGCCAGTTTCGGCCAACGTCCCGAGCGGGAGGTCGCGGCGGTGATGCTGTGCCCTTGTGACCTTCGAAGGTATATAGGTTTCAAGGTTGACAGGGTTTGAGGTTCGTAGGCATGGTTACTTCCGAAAAGAAGCCTTATCGGAACCAACGAGGCGAGCCATGACGACGACCCTCCCGGCGATCATCGACACCACGCCCGTCATCGATCCAGCGAACATCGGCCCGACGCTCGAAGAGTTGCACGAGCGAGCGAAGGAAACGCGGCGTCACTCACGCTCGGCCGGCACGCTTCGGACCTACGCCTCGGCTGTCCGGTCCTTCCAGACATGGTGCCATGGGCATGGCCTTTCGCCTCTGCCCGCAGAGCCGGAAACAGTCGTGCTGTTCATCGAGGCCGAGAAGCAGGCGGGGCAGAAGGCATCTACGATCGGCACGAAGGTCGCGGCGATCCGCTTCCTTCACCAGAAAGCCAGCCTCGCATCTCCGACCGATCACCCGATGGTCACGGAACACCTCGCCGGCATCCGTCGCGAGATCGGCACTGCGCCTACGAAGAAGCGCGCGGCGACAGCTGATCTTATCGCTCGCATGGTGGAGGCGATCCCGGCCAACACGGTGAAGGGAAAGCGAGACCGCGCGCTCCTGCTCTTGGGCTTCGCGTGCGCCATGCGCCGGTCGGAGCTAGTGGCGCTGAACGCAGGCGACATTGAGCATGTGGACCAGGGTGTGCGCGTCATTGTGCGGCGTTCGAAGACCGATCAGACGGGAGAGGGCAGGGAAATTGCCGTTCCTGCTGGCGGACGCCTTGGCGTGCTCGAAGCCCTGGAGGCGTGGATTGCAGCGGCCGCGATCGAAACTGGCGCGCTGTTCCGTCCGATCATCAGGGGAGGGGAGATCCGCGAGACCCGCCTCACCGATCGCTCTGTGGCGAACCTCGTGAAGGATTATGCCGAGAAGGCGGGCTTAGACCCTGATGTGTTCGGAGGTCACTCCCTGCGCGCCGGCTTCATTACCAGCGCGGCCGAGGCGGGAGCCGAACTATCGCGGATCATGGAGGTGTCGCGCCACGTCGAACCGAAGACTGTTCAGGGCTACATCCGCCGTGCGAACCTATTCAAGAACCATGCAGGGAGCGGTTTCCTGTAGTTTCGTGGTAGCAGCCAGCGCCTGAAGGAATAGACCGAATGAACACGCAGGCCGATTTTTATCGACAGATCATCGATCGCATCCGAGAGATGCGCCAGAACGTGGACGAGCTAGAGAAAGGCCTAGAGAAGATCGGCGTCGATGGCCTTTCCTTCAACGAGTGGCGGGGCAAGCTCGATGAACAGGAAGCCGTTGTACAGCGGAAGATGGACCAAGCACTACAGACTAGCTCGTAAGCTCTGCCTTACCCTGCGGGTCGTGGCGTACGAATTCTTGGCCTGCTTCGCCGTGTCGGCGGCTACTGCCCCGTTGATGACAAGCACGGTAAGCGCGGCGCCCGTGACCTATAGCTGCGAGGCCGCGAGTAGCGGGGGCGTCCAGACTTACGTGTTCGATAGCGACCAAATCGTCATCGACGTGGAAGAGAACTCGGCCGAGCTAAGGATCGCCCGTACGGTCGGGACGTTGGGCGTAGCGAACTGGCTCTTCACGAACCGCCCCGGGCTCGGAAATCAGCCGGACGTTTTTACCGTGGAGTCCTTCACCGGCACTATCGTCGGCTCCGGCATCTACTCCGGCTACCCGCATTCCTTCCGGATGACACCGGACGGCGTGCTGACGTGGACATTCCTTTCGGACGACGGGCCATCGTGGAAGCGGTGGACGTGCCGACGATAGCTTCATCCTGTCTACCATCTGAAAGGCCAGCGGCTGCGTGAAGCAGTGAGGGCTTCCCAGACCCTGCGGGCTCGGCAATCATGCCTGAGTGCGGGGTTGGGAGGATCGGATGGCTGGAGGCAGGAAGAAAGCGAAGCGAAAGGCCAGCCCAGCGCTGCGGGACGACATTGCCCGTAGGAAAGCAGCGATTGCGCGCATCGATGAACTCATCGCCAAGCTGACGCTGCTGCATGACAGCAGCACGGGCACGAGACAGGGGACGTGGAAGATCCGGATCCACGAGGCGTGTGTTGCTCGGCGTAGGCTCACCAAAGCGAACCGTTCGACAGGTCCCGTGTCGAAGAACAAGGCGATCTATCACGGCAATGGCTGGATCACGGCCGTCCCGGGGAGCGTCACGAAGTAGGCGCTGATTTCCTTTGATTGTTTATCAATCGTCGCGGCCAATCCAGCGGGTGCTCTAGGGGACTCCTACATGACAAATTTGCCACCGGGCGTTTGGGAGGATGACGAGTACATCTACATCCCAGAAGAGCTTCTTCAGCATTTCCCGCAGCCTTACCGCGAAGCGATAGAAGCCCAACGGCAGCAAGGAAGCGATGCCCTGCGCATTGCAGACCAGGACATCCAAAGCCTCGTTCGGCTGGCGCACGATATCCCAGCGGCCAGCAGCTTGAGCTACATTTATCATCGGCTGAGGACTGCAACCTTCGAACCGACAACCGAAGTTCTGATGGAGCAGGAGATGATGACAACGGCATTTGTGGTGACATATGCCAGACTGTTCAATAGCCGTAGGGGTGGGTCAGGCATTGCCCGATCCAAGATCCCAGCTCACCTGAAGCAGGTTCACGACGACATCATAGATATCCGTCACAAGAGATACGCTCACACAGATGAGCACCGCTCTGTTGGTAGCGGCGTCCAAATCAAGTTCTCGGGAAGCGAATTCAATGTCGAGCTGCAATTGCAGCTTGGCCTCTACATCGGAGGTCGAAACGAGTGGGCCGAACTCGTATCATTCATTGACGAATACATCCATGATCGCCTCCAAAAGATCCTAAAGCGTTTGGAGGACAAAACAGGATACAAGTGGAGTTTCCCCGTTGGACCTGCGCCTAGTTGGGTCGGGGACTATGGCTGACGCCCTGAGCCACAAGGCGTCCTCGCGCTGCGCTCCTACCTGCGACGCCGATGCCTTTCGGTCATCAAGGCCCGACCGTCAGAATGGGATCTCGTCGTCCATGTCGTTGGACGGGCGTCCGCCGCTACCGCTGCCGCCGCCATAGCCCCCACTGGAGCCACCGCCGCCGCTGCGGCCACCGCCACCGGCGCCACGATCATATCCGCCACCTTCGGCTCCATCGCCGCCGCCCTCGCCGCGCCCGTCGAGCATCTGCAGCTCGCCACGGAAGCGCTGGAGAACGATCTCGGTCGTGTAGCGCTTCTGGCCGGACTGCTGGTCATCCCAGGCGCGGGTCTGGAGCTGGCCTTCGATATAGACCTTGGCGCCCTTCTTCAGATACTGCTCGGCGACCTTCACCAGACCATCGTTGAAGATCACGACGCTGTGCCACTCGGTGCGCTCTTTGCGCTCCCCTGACGCCTTATCGCGCCAGGTCTCCGAGGTAGCGATGCGCAGGTTCGCAATCGCGTCGCCGCTCTGCATTCGCTTGATCTCAGGATCGGCGCCGAGATTGCCGACGAGGATCACCTTGTTCACGCTGCCTGCCATTAGCTATTCCCTCCGCTTTGAACCCACACGACGAACTGTTGACGGGCTTCCTGATCGGCAGTTTTCCATGACGACTTGAGGCGTTCGACGGCCACCTGAGCGGGGTCTCGGGCGGCTCGCTCATCTGCTACGACAGAAGCCGCATGCTTGTCGGAGCCGCTTTGTTCCGACGGTACTTTGAAAGCAATCGAGAGCGCATTGTCGGGCGCAAATTTCAGCTCCGCCACGAAGGCCTCACGTTCGGCACCAATGTTTTCCTCGATCATGGCCGCCATCCGAGCTTGTGCCAGGGCTCGCCTATCACGCTCTCGCTGCCACTCCTCTTCGCGCCTACGACCCTCCTCCGCACGCGCCTCACGACTCCTGCGGCGAGCCTTGTCCTTCCGGTCTTCATCCTTGATCTGCTGCTCCGAAAGCTTCGATCTGCGTTCGGCTTCGCGCTCCTTTGCGCGGCGCTCACGATCGGCTTCGATGCCGTCCGCAATCATCTTCCGCACCTGGTCAGCGTTCAGCTTGCCATCGTCACGGATACGAACTTCAACCTGTTCGCGAACGCTCTCAGGAACTCCGGGCGAAGCCAGTTTGTAGGCGATGGTGAGCGGCAAATCCGAAACGATTTCGGGTTTAGCGCCGAACTCACGAGCGAGGGCCATATAGTTCTGCGCTGTGCGGGCATCACCACCGAACTCGGCCGCCAGCCACTCACCAAATAGGCCGTGGTCGAGGTTGTCCTTTACGGCAAGAAGGGCCGAGCCGACCTCAATGGCTTCTGCGGCAGCACGACGATATTGCGCCCGGAAGCGGTCTGCCGCAGCGCGTGCTGCCTGGGCCACACCGATGTCTAGGCGAGAATAGTCGAAGCCTTTGGCTTCCAGCTCCTGCGCTGATTTCGTCAAACTCATTCAGCCGCTCCCTTATCTAGAAATCCGTTCGCCTCCAGATCGGCCACGATGAGCTTTTCCACGTAGCTCGCGACCGAACGCCGATCGGCCTTTGCCGCATCCTCCAGTGCAGCCTTCACACGAGGGAAAAGGCGCAGACCTAGAGGCGCGGATCGGGTCTCGGAGGTATCAGCCATGTCGGCTCCTGTATGCGTTCGTTAGGAAATGTTAGCAGATTGCTATTGACGGGTCTAGCTTACCGCGATACATGTTAGCATAACGCTAACAAATGCGGACATGTATAGGATGCTCAACCGACCCACCCTCATGAAAGACGCCTGGACCCACTACCGCCGCGTTGCCGGCCCGCGTCGTGCCTTCGACCGCAAGCTCTTCGCTGACGTGCTGCGCTTCATGTGGGGCCAGTTCCGCGCCCGGGCCGCCGCTGTGGCCGAGCGCCTTGCTCGCCCTGCCCCGGCTCCGGTCGTGAAGGTCGAGACCGCTGCCGAGCGCGCGATGAATGCCCGGCTGGAAGCCCTCCAGCTCCTACCCTTCCGCTATCGCATCGAGCCCATGGCCGCTGCGATCCGCGCCGAATACGCCCACGCTTGAGACTGCCTGAGTTTTACGGCGAGGCCGCGAAACTCCTGACCTGACCCCTCACAATCTGGAGACACCCCATGTCGAACCGCACGGTTCCGGCAGCCGCCGAAGGCTTGCCCGCTGAAACCTTCCACGAGGTCGAGCGCCTCGCAGGTGACGCCGAAATGTTCGCTCGCGTCGCCGACATGCTCGCGGGTTCTCTGCTGAGCATGCAAGCCGACAAGCCCTACGTTCGAATTTCGAACGAAGAGGCTGACGTTCTCCTCTTTGCCACCCTCAACGCGCGCCTTGCGGCCTCGGCTGTGTTCGCTGCGGTCGAGAAGGCCGGGATTGCGGAGGACGCCCGATGAACCGCCGCGAAGCTCTCCGCACCCTCGCCGCCGGCTCCGTAGCTGGCGCCCTGGTTGGGGGGATTGCCATCATGGCAACACCTTCCGCCGCCGATGCCGCTGCCGATCCTTGCCTCGCGTTCGTGACCGGCTGGGAGGAGGCAGGCGAGCACTGCGGGAAACTCCTAGACGAAGATATCGATGGCTATTGGGAAAGCTACGTTCGGCCTTTCGAGGAAATCGCCACCTACGGCACCATACCTGCCGCCACGAGCGCCGAGGGCGCTGCCACCGCGCTGCGCAAGGCGTTGGCTTTCGGAGACATGGAACAGCAGGACGCGAACCTCGTCCGCGCCGCGCTCGCCTATCTGGAAGGAAGGGCCTGACCATGGCCGACACCTTGAGCCAGCGCGTGAACGTCCTGTTCTCGCAGTATGTGACCCTTGAGGCCGAGCAGTATGCCGCCGAGGGGTTCGAGGCCGACAAGATTGGCAAGACGGCGATGGAGGTTTCGGACGCCATCCACGCCATGCGTGACCAGTCGGGCAATGCCGACTTCATCGCGAGCCGTATCCTTCTGGATCTCATGCTCACCCACTGCTGGCCCGAGCTGGGCCGGGTGGAGTGGAAGGCAGACGACAGATGGACACTCGCCATTCTCGAAAGCCTTGCGGGTCGCACTACGGGTGCCGTTCGAAGGGAGGCCGCCCGTGCCCTCGCGACCATCGACGTGGAGGTTGCCCCCGAGACTGCCGACCCGATGCTCGGTCTTGTGCGCGAGTATCAGCGCTTGCGGGAGGGGCAGAACGGCATCCTAGACGATGATGAAGCCGATAGGCGTTGGGCTGAAGTCGTTGCGCCATCCTGGGATGCGCTGACGCAGGAGCCGCCAGCGCCCACCTCCAATGCAGGCGCGGCCGCTGCCATCAGGCTCGTTCGTGACGAGTCCAACGGCAGCTATAACCCCGACCTAATCCGCAATGTCCTGACGGTCGTTGCCGACGCTCTGGAAGGCGTCGCCTGACATGGGCTCGGTCGTTCCCTTCACCCCGCGCCCGCAGGCCTCCGAGACCGCGCATCGGTCGCCCCCGAACCTGCCACTTCGTCGTCAGGTCGAGGCCACGATAGAAGCCCTGATCGACTTCCTCGATGTCCTCGACGCGGACCCGGATCTAGAGGCCGACGCGGACGGAGAACCGTCCCTTGGCTGGTCGCTCTCGATGGCGACCGGCACCGCTGACGACTGCGAAGACACTGGCCCGGAACAGCCGCTCTAACGAGAAGTCGCATCACCCGCGCAAACGCCTGCCGCGTAGGGCTTTCGGGCGCAGATAGCCCTGTTCCCGGCCTTCTGGACTCACCCGCTCGCGCCAGCACTGAGACCCCCGTCGGCTGAAGTTATAGCCGCAGACTAACCCGTCCTAACCTTTCCAATTCTCACGAGGCACCCCATGCTTTTCAACGCCACCCCGGCGAGCGATACCGGCTTGCCTGTCGTCACCCATTTGGGTGATGAACCCTCGCTTTCGCCGCTCGCACTTGCGGACTGGTGCGCCGAGATTGGACGCACCACGGCCGACGTGCTCGCTGTCCTGTTCAAGCTGCCGGCGAAGCCCTCCACTCTCGCACTGTTCGAAGCAGAGATGCGAGAGGAAGTCGGCGCAGCAATCGATGCTATCACTCGCGCAACGGACGAGAAGCGGAGCTACCTGATCCAAGTGGCATGGGTCGCTTTCGATCGCCGGCTCGCGCTCCACCGAAGGGCACTCCCTTATGGAGGGAGTGCCTGATGCGGCTACTCCTCACTGTCGCCCGGCGTGCCCTCTGTCGGCTTCGGATCTGGACGCTCCGGCGAAAGCTAGAACGGGTCAGACGACACGAGAGGCACGGCTAACCGCGCTTGTGCTTCCCCTTATCTCGCATCCAGATCTCAGACGGCGACAGTGGCTCTTGGCTCTGTCGCCGTTTCCATTCCGCATAGATGGCTTCTGGGTCATCGACCCTCGCTCTACTCGCCGGCTCGCCTGACACCGCCCGCTCGATCGCAGCACGGCTCCAACGCTTCGTGCCCTCAAGGGGCTTCGGGATGATGCCTTTGCGCACCCAATTGTCGAAGGTCGATGGGCTGATGCCGAGCAGTTCGGCCGCCTCCCTTCGGGTGAGGATCAACGCGCTTCCAGACATGCCACCAACCCTCCCTAAACGCTGTTGGAGAATCCAACAGGTAAGTGCGCTGTTTGCCTGCGGCGACAGATTGCCGGCGACCGAAAGCGCCTCTTTGGCGCCTTAGCTGCCACGCATATGTCAGCACCATGAGCAGAACGGGAGACGGCATGTTCGAGGTCGGCAAGCGCTACGAATTTCGAATGATCGAAGGCGGAGACGAGGTTGTCTCCTGGGGCGAGGTGGAGGCCTATGAGCATCCAGTTCTGAAGCTGCGAGACTCGCCAGAGCGTGAGATCCCAGCCCACCTGATGCCGCGCAGGCCGCTCGGGCAGGGAGCAGATCGAGGTCCTGGGACCGTTCCTCGCAGGCCGGGTCAAATCATCAATGTGACATCCCCGAACTTCATCAGCGCCGTGGAAAAGATCGGCTAGGGACGGGCGCTTTGCGCCATCTGTTGGCAAGCCTGCAAAGGCCAACAGCGCAATTACCTGTTGCCTTCGGCAACACGCTGGGTGAGCCTCCACGTGCTCGCGGCAAGAGCGGCTTCATCGAGGACGATGGACAGTGGCCGAAGAGAACATTCTGGATCGTGTCATGAGCCCTTCGCAGGTCGTGAAGGCGCTCGGCGAAAAGGGCATTCGCATCTCTGAGAGAGCCCTACGCGAGCGGGCTCGACGGATTGGCGCCTTTCACAAAATCGGCCGCGAAATCCTGTTCACTGATGAGGATCTAGAGCGGATCATGAGCCCTGATCCGAAGCCGAAGACGTTCCCGGCTGACTCTGATTTTGCCAAGCGCATGCAGCGTCGGCGCGAGAAGGAGAGGGCTAAGGAGAAGGGCGCGCAGCCATCTCCTGCAGCGGCTCGATCAACAGGAAGACAGCCCGACAAACAGCCGGACTATCCATTAGCCCCTTGGGTGCGCGAGAAGCCGAAACGGTAGCACGAGCATGGGACGCAGGCCGCTCGCCATCGAACGATCAGACGTGATTTGGGCCATCAAGGTCGTTCAGGAAGCTGGGCTCGACGTTGTAAAAACGGAGATCCACCCAGACGGTCGGATCGTCCTCTATCATCAGCTTGAACCGATCCCTGAAGAGCTAGAGGAAACCTTCGAGGAGTGGCGCGAGAGGACTGCGCTGGAGGCGAGCGTCAACGCACGGGTCCATGCGGAATTTGAGGCTAAGCATCAGGGACCCGGCAAAGAAATCTTGAGGGCTAAGCTCGAAGGTTCGCTTGCGAAGCATCGTGAGGATTCGCGTCTCCGCCAGGAGGAGAGGCGGGAGGAGCGCAAGGAGGCAAAACGCCAGCTTCCAGAGGTTTGCACGCCGAAGATGCTCGCTGACATCTGGGGGTGCTCAACAAGGCATGTTCGTAAGCTCGCGCGGTCGGGTGAATTGAGAAGCTTCACCATCGGAAAGCAAATGATCCGCATTAAAAGGGAGGACGCAGAAGCCTTCCAATCGCGACATGGACCGGCCATTCTTGAGCCTGAAGCGACCGCAGTCGAGCCGACTATAGCTTCACCTTCTAAGCGCGTCCGCGCCAAACCTCTCAGCTCAAGATCAGAAGCGCCATCGCGATCCAGTCGGCCATCTCGGACCCGCGAGGAATGACCCCTATGGCAGAGCGCTTTTCCGAAATGCCTGGCTGGCCTGCTGCCCTGCCTTTGAAATTCGCGGCGGGCTACTGTGGCCTAAGCCCTGACCGGTTCAAGCAGCGGTGCCCGGTGAAGCCGATCAGTCTTGGCACCTCTGCGAGAGGCGACCGATGGCTCAGGGTCCGCCTGGATGAATGGCTTTTGTCACTCGATCAGAACTCGCCAATGGAGCCAGCCAGACGACGCCTTGGCGACCGCCTGAGCGATAGGAATTCTCGTAACCAGGAAGGCCGGTAATTTGTCCTAATCAAGGGGGCGAAGGCGCTTGCGAAACACGTCACCTGTCAGCCAATGATGCAGGAGGACTTCGACCGCCTCGAAAGCTCGCTTCGAAAGTAGGGGATAGCCATGGCCGACCCATTCTCCCCTCAGCTTGTCGCCAAAACGATTTCAGAACTGCGCGGCTACCCCACTAAGCGCATCAAGGAAACCCTCAAGCGGATTGAGGGCATGGGTCTTTCTGACCTCTCCGCCGCATGCGACGCTGAGCTTGCCCGCCGTCCGATGGAGTATGACAAGGATACTGCCACGAGGATGCTTGAGGCAGAAAAAGCAGTTGAGAGTTTCGACCTACCTCAAGCGACGCGCTACGCCTTCAAAGCCCTTCCCGCCTCACCAGCTGAAGAGATCATCATCCCGTGGCTTGTGGCCAATCCAGGGGGCGCTGCAAGTGACCTGAAGGCCATCTACGGCAAGGGCGACCTGGGACTTGCGATCGGCTTTCTGGTCTACGATCGGATGGGATGCTTTTCGAAGTTCGTGACAGACGAAAGTGACGATAAGTCGGCTGTTCTGATTGAACGGGACCGCTCCGGCCCAAGCGTCCGTTATACGCTGAAACCAGAGGTCATCCCTGTCTTCCAAGAGCTAGGCTTAGCTTAGGCCGCGATGGGAGCGCGCGATGCGCTATAGCGAGCCCTCGGCATCGCTCATGTCCGCATATTCGAGGGCGACCTCTAGAGCGTCCTCGTGGAAACGCACCTCGTCCAAAGCGGCGAGATATTCCACCAGGATATGTGGCGGCAACTTCCGCGCCTGCTGGATAGTCTCCGTGCTGAGGCCATAGACCTTCATGTAGCGCCGGACTGCTGCGCAGGATCTGCTCCACGCCGCTGCGATCTGCGCCGTTCTCATGCCGGCAATGTAGCCTTTGACAATTGCGCTCGGGGGGATCTGTCGTCGGTAACCTACGAAGTGGCGATCCCGGCGTTCGACATCCGCTATCTCAAGCCATCGATAAACAATATTCTGAGACATGCGGAACAGCCGAGCAATGCGGCAACCGCTCATCCCTGCCAGGTAGAGGCGGACAATCGCTCGCTGATCCTCGGCAGTGAGGCTCGGCCTATTTCTCCTTGGGAACAAGCCCCGATTTTTAGGTCGGTGGGCAATGCGAAAGACCGCTTTCGGCTTCCTCCCAATGGCTCTTCCAATCTCGTGGGCGGGGATACCACGCGCCCATAACTCAGCTGCCTGCATGAGCGTGGCATTGGAAATAGCGGGTAGTTGATGAACTGCATCTGCCCCACTCTGCTTTCGGCCCATGGATCTCTCTCATCAGGACGGCAGTCACTTCGGCCCGATCGGGCGCTTGGATAGCGGAAATCTTATGGCGAGAGCGTTCCGTCGATGAGCGTTAGCCTTAATGCTGATAAGGCCGGTTTTCGGAAGCTTATGGCCGTCCAGCAGGAAGTGCTCGCTGCCGACCCCTATACGTGAAAGGCCATCAAGCGCTCCTGGTCGTGCTCCAGCCGCTTCACGGCGTCGAGCAACGTTCGGATTGCGCGCCGCTCGTCACCCCCGCATTCCGAGACAATGGCGTCTATCTCGCCATCGCGCCCGGCTTGCCAGCTGGGTTGATAGGAAGCTGGCGTCGTAGAGCCGACGCTCACCCACGACTGACCCCCGGATATCTCCTTGGAGAAGGAGATGGTGGAGGCCTGCAGGCGAACGACGGCGTAATAATCCTGACTGTCAGTGCGCAGACTGATCATCGCGGGCACGCAGTCGCTCCAGAGCTGATAAGCCGATCGCATGAGGTCGGCGCGGTGCGCGTCGAAGATGGTCGGCCACCGCTGTGTTCGCCGCCCGCCGCCAGTCATTTGTGCAGCTCCCGTCTGACATACCCGGCCGAGATCTGTTGGGCATAGGCTTCATGGAGCGAGCGCTGGCCCAGGATCAAGGCGCCGACCGCCACGCGGGCGTCGCCGCCACAAGTCCGAATGGCCTCCTCGATCGCTGCGTCCAGATCGCTTTCGAGCGACAGATCCGTGATCCGTTCCGACAATCTCGACATCGCAGCACCTCATGATTCCGTGCGGCGACCATGACTCCGAACGCTCTTGCGGGAAAGCTTTTGTTCCTATTTTGTTCACAGGATTAGGAATGGGGTCCGCAGGTGGTGCAGGCAGTACGAGACTTTGGCGAAGGGCTGCGCAAGGGGCTGGGGATCGTCGTACGCTGTGATCCCTGCAATGCACGGGTCATCTATCGCTGCATCGACTTTCAAGGCTTCATCGCACAAGGGGCCAAAATCGAGACGTTGAACTGGAGGTGCTCCAGCTGCAGGGCGCGTGCCGATTATGTCCGCTACACGCTTCTGGACAAGATGGAGCGTGAGAGCCTGGCGCAATGGAAGGCGCCGTCTTGGATGCAACGGCGCTGGTGACGTGTGATAGGCGAGAGCATACCCTGCCATTTCACATTCGATCGCTCTTCAACCGTTTGGCAGGGCAGCAAACAGATCTCCCGCTTGTGCCTGTTTGTCAGAAGGTGCAGAGGTCAAGGCATCGCTTGCGCACGACCATATCGGACGCGGGTGCTTGCCTGCCTGTTAGACGATGGAAGGGCCTCGTTTCGAGGTGTTGGCGCATGAACTGGCTCAACGACGCTTCGTCGCCTCCCATCGGCTCCGCTGTGCAAAGCTTGATCGTAGCGCCTATGAATGGCGGTGGCGAGATGGGTCGGCGAGTGCGCGAGACCGATTGGTCTGCCAGTGCGCTCGGCGCCTATGAAACTTGGCCGCAGTCGCTGCGCTCATCCCTATCGCTGGTTCTGAACACTAAAGGCATCGCTGCCCTCTATTGGGGGCCGGAGCAGTGGCTTCTCTACAACGACGCCTATGCTGCGGCGCTCGGCGACCGGCACCCAGCTGCCTTCGGCCGTCCGATGCCCGAGGTGCTCACCGACATTGCACCTGTGCTCAGCCCGCAGGTGGCCGAGGTTCTAAGGACGGGTGAAGGCTTCGCTGTCGAAAACCTCACCATGATCATGCACCGTTATGGGCGCGACGAGGAGACCGTTTGGACCTACAGTTTTTCTCCCGTACAGGGCGAAGAGGCTGACTTCGCAGGCGTGTTGCTCCTGGCAACTGAAATGACGGGCCAGAAATCGGTCGAGAGACTGCAGGCACAAAGCCAGTTACGATTGGAAACGGCCCTCAGGATCGCAAGGCTCGGCATTTTCGATTGGCAACCCTATGCCGGTCGGATCGAGATGGATGCTCGATCCAGTGAGATTTTTGGTCTGCCGAACTTGGGTGAATTCTCGCATGAGAACGCCTTCGCCTGCATCGCTCCCGATCATCTCGATCAGCTGCGGACGGAAACGTTGGGGCTCATGGGTATCTCCCGCCCGTTCGATCCCAAGGATCTCGGACGCACCGTCGATTTCAATTACGACCTGGTGCAACCCGATGGATCGCGCCGCTCGATCTTGAGCAGCGGTGTCATCATCCAAAACCCTGACGGCACGCGACGCATGGTGGGCGCCTTCCACGATGTCACCGACTTGAAGAGAGCCGAAGCTGTCGCCCTTGGTGAGCGGGATGAAGCTCAGGATCGGGAGACGACAGCCCTGGCGGATGCCGAAAGGGTCAAGCTGGCCCTGGCAGCAGGAGCTATTATCGGGACATGGCATTGGAACCCAACGACGGACCAATTCACCATTGATGAGGCCTTTGCGACGGCGTTCGGATTGGATGCAGCTTTGGGACGTGAAGGCATTCCCATGGCACAGATCGTTGCCACTGTTCATCCTGACGATCAGGCCGGGCTGGCGATTGCTATAAGCGAGGCTGTGCAGCGTGGCGGCGCCTATGCCCATCAGTACCGCACAAAGCGCTTGGATGGGAACTACTACTGGCTAGAGGCCAACGGGCGCGTCGAGATGGACTCCGAGGGTACGCCTGTCAGCTTCCCAGGCGTTCTGATCGATATCGAGGAACGTCGCACCATGGAGGCCGAGCGCGACCGTGCTACGGCCATGCTGCAGGAAAGCGAGCACTTCCTGCGCAGCGTGCTCGCCTCCTCCAACGACTGCATCAAGGTCCTCGATATCGACGCCAAGCTCGTCTTCATGAGCGAGGGTGGCAAGCGCGTCATGGAGGTTTCAGACTTCAACGAAATCGTGGGCTGCCCCTGGCCGGACTTCTGGCAGGAAGAGGGCAACCTCGCTGTCAAAGAAGCCATTGCCTCGGCACAGGCTGGGGTCGCTTCGACCTTCCAGGGCTATGCGGACACGATGAAGGGCAACCGGCGATATTGGGACGTTCAAGTATCCCCGATCCTTGGCGTGGACGGGAAGCCCGAGCGCATCCTATCGGTATCGCGAGACATTACGGCGCTAAAGGAAGCAGAGGAAGTGCGAGCGGTTCTGGCTCAGGAACTGGCTCATCGCATGAAGAATACGCTTGCTATGGTTCAGGCAATCGTGACCCAGACCCTCCGACAGGTCCCGTCGATAGAGGAAGGTCGGAAATCCATCTCTCACCGTCTTGGAGCTTTGGCGAGAGCGCAGGATATCCTGACCCAATCGAGTTCCGACGAGGCGGATGCCCGAGCCGTTGTGGAAGCGGCGATCGGGCCGCATCAAACCGAGGACCGCCGCATCCACGTGAATGGGCAAATGTGCCTTCTTACCGCACAGCAGGCCCTTGGCCTCTCCCTGGCCATCCATGAACTCTCGACAAATGCCGCCAAATACGGAGCTCTGTCGAAAGCTGCCGGTCAAATTGATGTCTCATGGAAAGAATCCAATGGCGGATTCAAATTCACTTGGATCGAAACTGGTGGACCAACTGTTGTGCCACCAGAGACTAGAGGATTCGGTTCCAAATTGATCGAGCGAATTGTGGCTTCCTACTTCGATGGAGAAGGTCGCATCGATTTCGATCCTGCTGGGATACAATTCACTTTGACAGGTGCGTTAGGCCGCTCCGAGCTTGCAGCGTAAGGGCGGCATCGAACGATGGCACACTCCTTCAATTCGGCAGGTCACGCCGTTCTCGTGGTCGAAGACGACGCCTTGCTTCGAGCCGATGCCGTTGATCTCTGCATCGAGGCAGGCTTCACGGCTTACGAAGCGAAGAACGCTGCACAAGCGATCCGGCAACTCGAACTCCACCCTGATATCTGTGTCTTGTTCACGGATGTCGAAATGCCCGGTAGCATGAATGGCCTGAAGCTCGCTCGCGCGGTACGGGACCGCTGGCCTCCTGTCAGTATCATGGTGACTTCGGGTCGCGTAACGGTCACGCAGGATGAGATGCCAGCGAACGGCCTGTTCTTTTCAAAGCCTTATCTGCCAGATGCGATCATCATGGCTCTGAACGGCATCGCAACGCAGAACCAGAGCTAGCGGGTCACCCCTCGAATACGGCCATAGGGCGTTGCGCACGCCTTGCTGCCTATGACCGACGCGCTCGCGTATACGCCTCGAACATTACGCTTCCCATCACATTGATCGTGGCTGGTGAGTAAATGTGGCCTTGGGGGGTACGTATCCAAGGGTATCGCTGTGTGGCGGCTCGATCCTCTCTCATGCCGATCGCGTAAGCGACGGCTTGTCCTAGAGAGGACCAATAAGCAGCCGTCTGCTCATCATATGAAGGTCCGATCTTCCAAAGGCGTGGATCAGGGCGCTCCGTCAAACTCCCCCAGATAAGAGTCCATCGGTCGGATTTGTGGTTCATCGGCTAACTGCATCCTGATCAGCGCGATATGAACGCTTCGACATTGGGTCGGTTCAAATCCCATTCGCTCTTTGAAGCTGCGCGACACATCAGAGTGCACCCCGGAGCGGCGCCTGGATGTGACACCTCAAACGTCTCCATCCGATCGTCAACGCGCTATGTGACGCCCAGCTTGGGACAACCACCCTATTGAGGCATTCTCACCTTAGCCTTCAGGAACCGTGATCCCGTTAGCGACGCGGAATGCTTCGCGCGCCGCTACTGGGTTCGCTTGCATCATTGCGACCGCCATCGCTTCAAAGTCGGTTGGCTCGAACTCCAGCCAGAGTGAGGTTCCGCCGCCGCTTGAGCCGATCGAGAACGAAACCGCGCATTGCGGCGTCTGCGGCTGAAATCTCGGCTGGGCTTTGGCAGACTTCCAGCCTCCCCTAGCTGATCGGCCCTTTCTGAACACCTTCACGCAGCCGCCCCCCGTCAGAAGCTCTTCGACCTAGATCCTGAGGCTATAGCCTTTTGAGCGGTTTCATCTCACCATCGCCAGCTCCAGAACCTTGGAGGGACGACATGAGGCAAAGCGCGCTTCTAGGTACTCGCATGTCCAGCATACGCGATTGCGCTTGGTTCCTTGAGCAAGACGAGGATGGAGCCTTGTTCGTCAGCTACGAGAACGACGACGACCCTTCTGACAATTGGAGGAAGCCGTTGGCAGAGGTTCTAGCAGATCAGAAATCCTCGACAGCGAAGATGGTCCAAGAGCGGGTCAATCGGATGTTTGAAAGAAGAAAAGTCTAGGGGCTGCGCGCGTTTCCGATAAGGACGATTTTCGGAAGCTATGGGTTTGCATTCATACCCTCAGCCTGCCTAAAGCTGAACCTTCACGAGAAGGGGCTGACGGGTTGGGTTTGAAGTTTCTCCCCCAGCGAGGGGCTATCGTAGTCTGTGACTACTCTACCGGCTTTCAGCCGCCTGAAATGGTGAAGCGCCGACTTGCCGTCGTCGTGTCGCCTAAGCTGCCTAATCGCGACAATCTGTGCGCAGTCATCCCACTAAGCACAACGCCACCGAAGGCAGGCGTCACCTACCAATGTCGGGTTCGGATGCCAGCTGATCCGCCTGCACCGTTCGAAGGCACCGAAAAGTGGGCCAAGGCTGACATGCTGGCGACAGTTTCATGCCATCGGCTAGATTTCCTGCGCATAGGGGTAGATCGCACGACAGGGCAACGGATCTATTATCGCCATACCCTTGCCGCTGAAGAGATGCGCAAGATCGAGGCTGCCCTCCTGGCAGGATTGGGTCTAGACCACTTGACGCCGAAGGGTTGAAGGCCGATATCAATCCTGCTTGCGCTGGGCCTGTCCCATGCGCCTAAGACCACCGCGAGGTGGCGGGTTATCCTGGGTGAAGCAAATCCTGATAGCTGACAGCCCTGCCTTCCGAGGCGGGCTTTTTTTATGCCTCCCCTATGTTAGCGACGCGTGCCGGAAGGCCGATCCTTCGCTACCTGCTCTTCGATTGCCTCTAGGCGCTGCTTGAAGTCTACGGTTTCGATCGCCCGACGCTGAACCTCAACAATCGCCACTAGGCTCTGTGCGTCAGCTGGCGCAAGCTCTCCCGTTGCGGTCGCCTCAACGATCCTGGCAAGGGCATCACGCACGCCTTCGGCCGTATTCGTTTTCGGAAGATCGAGCGTCACGTACCGGGGCTCGGGGGCAGGCTTCGCGTGAAAGAAGGGCGCTGCCTTCTCCGCCGCCCATTGGCGCGCCTCGGCAGTAGCATTCTCGTCGCGCAGCGTATTCATCATGTACTCCATCGGCGAGATCCCATCCCCCAGAGCCGTCAGGAGTTCCTGCGTGCGCTTGCCTCGACTGCCCGGCCTGCGCCCAGCACCAGGTCGTGCTCCTCCTGCGGCCATCAGGCGCGCCCTCCAGCCTGGGCGACATACGGACCATCAGGTAGGACATCATGACCACTAGGTGAGATCAGCCGGCGGACGACAATCCAAGGGCCATCCCGGGGCAAATCCATCCCCTCGCGTTCTAGCAGGGCGCCGACCTCGGCGTTGGTCGTAGTCTCGTTCACCATCACGCGGATGGCAGGACGCCAGTTCAGCACGCGAGGTGTCACGGCAGCCTCAAGCCTACCCAAGCGGGATTGGAAGCTCCGCATCACGCTCGCTCCACATCGTTGAAGCGGCTCAGGTCCGGTTCGACGCCAACGATGAAGATGGCGCGAATTATGCCGTCAGAGGGGTCTTTGTCCTCCGCACGCAGTTTCACTGCCTCAGGGTCGTCGTAGGCCAAAAGGGGGATATGCCTCGGCACGAATGCGACCTTCCGGCCGATTTGTTTTTCGACGGCAGCGAGGCGCTTGATGATCGTACTCATTCCAACGAACTCCAATCATGTGGAGGCAAGCCGATTACTGCGTTCTCAGCGTCCATCGCGGCCCTGAACTCCTCCACGGTATGCCCTTCCGCCACGGCCTGCTCTTCCATGATCCTGAGACGCTGGTGAATGCGGGCTTCCAGCTCCTCGTCCGTCATCCGTTCCAGCTTGACGTCGAGATCCCCAATGCGGGGGCCGCTCGACACGGCGTAGCCTGTCCTTCAGCGCGCCCATGGGTCTCTCCCATCGTGCGTACGCCAAAGCGGCCAGTCGAGTTTGCCACCAATCCATATGGGGTGAGGATAATTGGCGTCAGCGAAGTGTTCCCACATCTCCGCCTCCAACGCTTCCGGCGTCATGCCCCTCACGATGGCTTCACGCTCAACGAACGCGCGACGCTCGTGGACGCGGTACGTGCGGGTGAACTCTTCGTTGGTCATATCGCCGATGAAGTGCGAGATGGGATCGACGCCGCGCCCCATGCCGAGAGCAGCTTCCGTTCTTCGGAGTCGGGCTTTCAGGGCGCTCACGTACCGTCTCCAGTCGTGGGTGGGGACTTGAGGAGCACCGTCAAATGGATGTTCGACAACAGGCGGGACACGTGGCGCGCCTCACCAAAAGCGGCAGCCCTATGGAAGAAGGCCTTCAACTGTTCGAACTCGACGCCCGCTGCCATGAGATCCACGGCCGGGCCAATAAGATCACCATACAGCTCACCCTCGACATTCTCCGCAAATGCCATGGCCTGCCGTAACCCTGGCTCGATGTCCTGCTGGCCAACCAAAGAGTAAAGGAGGTTTTGCAGCTCGTTGAGCCGCTCATCCTCTGAAGG
Source organism: Aureimonas sp. AU20 (assembly GCF_001442755.1). Lineage (NCBI taxonomy): Bacteria > Pseudomonadati > Pseudomonadota > Alphaproteobacteria > Hyphomicrobiales > Aurantimonadaceae > Aureimonas > Aureimonas sp. AU20. The sequence goes on from NZ_CP006374.1 coordinate 19,575, forward strand.
CGCGCCGAACATTTCAGCCGCCTCGTTGAATGTCCGAGCAGATTTAGAAGTCATTGCGCGCCTCTCGTGATGGTGATTTCCAATGGCTGACGCTTCGGCATGGTGGCGGTCGGCAGCATTGGGACCGGGCCGCCTTCGGTATCGCCACCGTCGTCGTTCGAGGCCGCCAGCGCTACGGCAGCAGCCCGGCGGTACATCTGGCCAATCGTCTGTACGGTCTGAGGCAACGTTTCTCTGCTCGGACGGTACAGGAGCACCCGCGCCCGGCTCGGATTGAGAAGGGCATCCGTCACGAGATCGTCCACGGTATTGATCCCGGCCTGTCGCATGTCAGCAATGGTCTTCGCCCCGACCGCCCCGGCCCCGGCGACAACCAATCCGCCCAACGTGCCGTAGCCGCTGCCGATCGCGAACCCACCAGCACCGCCCGCTGCCATTGGCACGTTGGATAGGATGCGCGCCAGGATCGTCGGCTGGTTGCCGCCCTTGGCCGCCGCAAAGCTGTTCTGCGCCGTGTCGGAGCCGCCGGGGTTCCTCACCGCCGTAATCGAGCGGTTGGCCCGCTGAAGGTCGTCCGCGATGGCCTGCATGCCTCCCAACTCATCGTCGGAGAAGCCCGCCACCCGCAGCGTCGAGGCGTTCTTCCGCACGAACGACTGGAAGCCATCAGCTTTGATCGCCCGCTCGCCCGAAGCGCCCGCCTCGCCATTAGAGATGAACTGGCGCCGGATGTGATCGACGACCGCCTGGCGCAGACCTTGGCGGGCTTCTTCGTCCCCACTGATCGTCTGGCGGACACGAGCCATCCGGGCATTGGCGTCCTGCGCGCTGAAGATCGAGCCGATGGTGCGCGTCACGTCTTCCGGCGTATCGACCCGCAGGAGCGTGGCGAGCGTGCCCTTCTGCGCATCGGCCAGGGCCGCCGTCCGACGCCGTACCGCATCGCCCATCGCCTCCGCTGCGGTGCTGGCATCGGCAAATCGCGCATCCAGTCCCGGCAGCGCGCGGAGGGCATCGGCATGGGATCGGCGGAAGGCGTCCAGCTTAGCAGGATCGAACGTGCCATCGTCGCGCATCGCCATCTTGCGGGCACGGTCGATGGCGTAGTCCTGGAGGGCTGGGAAGAGGCGGCCGTCCCCGATCGCTCGGCGAGCCTGCTGGATAGCGTCGAAGCTCTTGGCCTGCGGGTAGAAAAGACGGGCAGGGACCGCCGAAGCCGGAAGATCGTAGGTGCCACCCGACGTGCCGCGCGCGCGGATCGGCTTCAAGGTATCGTTGTCGAAGGTCTCGGTTCGCTGCCGGGTGGCATCCCGCGCAGCATTCAGCCGGCCGAGGGCGGCATCGTCGAAGTTGGGTTCTGGAGGCTGTCCCGATAGTCGCGGATCGCTCTGACCCTCGGAAGGTCCCCGTCCTGCCGGGCGCATTGTTCCGCGTACGCCAGGAACGGGAGAAGATCCGCTGGCGCTATACCCGCCACCGCTCGCTCCACCGACATCCGATTGCGCTCGCGCTGATCGGTCTGCAAACCACGCCTCTCGCTGCCGCATGATTGCGGCTTCCATCGTGTCTTCGGGCTGCATCCGCCCGTTCTGCACGTCGAACTCTTCCCGCATCACCCGCGCTTTGACAACCCGAGCTAGGTCATCATGGATACCGCCATTCAACTGCGACATGCGCCGATAGGCGGCCGTCTCGCCGTTGGTGGACCGCTCCGCGCGCATGGCGTCCGTCAAGCGGCTTTGCGCCGCGCGCAGTTCGGTGAAGGGCACGACCTCGCCATAGGACGCCAACGTATCCAAAATGGACGCCTCCTCGCCATCGATCGGCCGGGCGGAACGCGGATGGCTCCGCCGGATCGTCTGCGAGGCAGTCTTGGCATTCTGCGGCGATAGGGCGAGCGTGCCGTCAGGATCGACAAGGCTCCACAGCTCCCGCTCCCTCGCCTTTGCCGCCCCTCGTGCTTCCTCCAGCGCCACGCGGAGGCGTTCGCCTGCAACATCAGGGGCGGCGCCGAGCCCAAGGCCGTCCGCCTGCGTCCTGGCGTTCTGCACGGCCTGATCGCTGGCAAGGCCGAGATCGTCGTCGATCGCCTGCATCCGGGCGCGGAAGGCATCGGCCACCTTCTCAGGTGCACCACCAGACTGAACACCTTCCAGCGCCCACAGGCGAGCCGAGTTTTGCGTCTCGCGGCGCTCGGCATAAAGGTCGGGACGCTTCACCGCCGATCCTCGCTCGGCAGCTAGGAGGCCGCGATCCCCGGTCAACTGCCCCGTGGTCGGCATCGAGCCCGGCACGATCTCCGCAGGCACGTTGTCCAGCGTGTCGCGTACGGCTTGGATGTCAGACGCTTCCTCTCGGAACCGCTGGGCCGCGAGACGCTGGCGGCCGGCATCCGTCATGGGAGCGAGGTAGTCGCCGACCAGGGATGTTCCGGTGCGAATGGCAGTGGGGATGCCAGCGGCAAGAGCACCGATGCCCCCAGCGGCCATGCCCCCCGCCATCCCGGCTAGCGGATCGTAGGCGTCCGGGGACGCTTCCATGGCCGCCGTCGAACCGCCACCGCTCGCGCCGCCGATCGCGGCGTTGGTCGCAACGGCACCGACGCTTTCCCCACGTCCGAACAGCCGTCCCGCCGTATCTGCAAGGCGAGGGGCGACGCTCCCCGTACGCACCGCAGCCGCCAGGGCCGCCTCGGGTGCGATGGCATAGCCGACGCCCTGACCAACGCCACGCGCGATCTTCTCCTCGGTCGTCACCGCCTTCGTGTTCTCAGGGTCGAGCACCGGATGCAGCGCGCCCAGGCCTTCCGCGATTGAGCGCGAGCCGCCGAACGAGTCCTCGGGGATCAGGCCGACCTCCGAACCTGTCGCGGCGTTGTAGCCCTCGATCCCGAGGTTCATGGCACCGCGCACCAGGTCCACCGGGGCGCCGAGGAAGCCGTACAAGGCCTCGTTGCCGCCCGCCGTCGTATTGAGAGCGAGGCCGCTGCCTTCCGTTGCGCGCATGGTTGTAGAGGCGGCAGGTTCGACCCTGGCGGTGGGCATGGTCATCGCCGGCTGAATGCCGAGCGAGCTGGCGATCTCGTCCACGGTCGCGCTCTGCTGATCGGGCGACAGGGACAGGAAGCTGTCATCCACAGTGACGCGGCGGCCTTCGATGTTCAGGGTCGGCATTACTCGACACTCCACTTCACGCCAGACGCGGCGGTCCCGGTGGGAAGACGGGCGGGCGCGGTCGAGGCACCCGGCCTACCACCACGCCCACGCATCACGATGTTCATCTGACTGCCCAACTCGCGCTCCAATTGGCCGAGCTTCTGATCAACGATGTCAGACGTGTCGGATGGAGAAGGCATGTAGCGGCGAGCGTATGCGGCGGCCTCACTTTCCGGCATGCCGGCACCCGAGAGCATTCGCTGCAGAGCGTCTGCCCCGCTCTCGATGCGGGCATAAAGCCGACCCTGCTGACCGAAGCCCGCCTTGCCGACCATGGCGTCATAGAGCCCCGTCACACCGCCCTGCTGCACCTCTTGGCGAATGCTGGGTAGGTCATCAAGGAAGCTCTGTGCGATGCCGATACGGCCTGCATTCTCGCCGCCAATCTGCTCGCCTGGGCCACCAGGGATTGGCTCAAGCGTCGTCCGGGTTTCGTCAGTGTAGCGGAACCCGGATGGAGCGCCCCCGCCATTGGCGCCCTGGCTTGGTTTCTTCGCCCCGCCCACAGGATGCCATTCTCCGTCTCGGAAATACCCCTTCTGGGAGCCGCCATCCTCCGTGTAGATTTCTTGGAGGGACGGCGGCTTTCGAGCATCTTCGTCGCGGCGATAAGCTTCCTTCGCCGCATCCACGCCGAGCATGGACCCATCATCGATCGCGGCGGCTAGATCGGGATGCCTATCGCGAAGGCGTTCCGCCGTGAGGTTGGATCGGGTGGCTACCCTATCCCGCTCAAGCTGCTGGATTGCCAAGTTTGCAGCGGAAGCATTGCCGGATAGGGCTCGCGCCTGATCGGCAGGAACGCCGGCATTGCGAAGCGCCATTTCCATGGCCCTGCGATCATTGGCTTTTCCCGCTCGGTCGTTCTCGATCGCCTCTTGGCGCTGTCGAAGTGTCTGGCGGCTGGCAAGAGCATCCGAGAAACCAGCCAGCGGGTTGTTCGACGGGCTTTCCATCAAACTGGTTCCCATCGCAGAGAGCCAGTCGCCAAAGCCCTGCGAGCCAAGGAACCCTGTGACGCCTTCCGGCTCGGGCTCTACAGGAATTCCACCAAGGCCACCTAGCCCGCCGGGGGTGGCTCTAGAACCCGGCATGGGCAGCTCCTGTGAGAAGTCAGTATCGTTCGTGGAAGAGGCAACGTTCTCGGTATCGTCAGCCTGTCGCGGGTTTTGGCGGATACCGTCCCACTTCCCGATGCCGACCTTCGCCGCGCCGAACCAGGGCGCCCAGCCGCCGGCCTTGGCTTGATCCAAGGCAAAATCGATCTGCTGCGGAACAGTAGAAGGGTCGCGAGGGTCTAGGCCGGTCTGCTGCATAAACGCATTACCCAACCCCCGGCCGTAGCCCGTGCCCTCGCCGCCGACCAGAAGCTGAAACGGGCCGTAAGACGGTTCGCGCCGGCCATTCCTGCCAAGTGCGGACTGGTAGACGCCCGGTGCCAAACCTTCGGAGCGAGCGACCCGAACAGCGGTGGCCGGGTCCATACCCCTTGCGGCAGCGCCTTTGCGGATGCGATCTTCGGCCTCTTTCAAACTATAAGACATGCTTACTCCACCCTAGCCAGATCAACCATGGACACAGTCAGACCCGCATCGCTGCCAGGGCCGCATCCACCAAACTTGCCATGATGACGGGTGTGCCCACCCCAACGGGAAGGGCACCGGGGATCTGCCCCCGACGCGCCATCTCGCAAACCTCACCAAAAGGGCGGGATGCTTCGCGGTTCTCCTTCCAGAGAGCGAAAAGCGAAATCGTTTCGGATTTAGGGGCGGAGGACATCAGACCCGTGCCCTCGCGCTATTGGCGATCCCACAGCACCGCTCTGCGATTGTGCGAACAATGGGATGGGCATCGCCTACCGGCTTATCTTCGAACCACCGGCTCGCATCCAGCGCCAACTGCTCGGCCTCGTCCGCCACGTCTAGGCGCACGTCCGAGGTAGCTGTCTTCAACTTATCGAGTAGCCGCCCGAACCGATCGAAGATCATCTGTGCTTCGCTCATCATGCAGCGTCCTTCTGCACGAGAAGCCCAAGACGGACGGCTAGAGCTTCCCGAGCAATTTCGGAAGGCTTCCGCCCCTCTTTGTGAGCCATTTCGGCCAGCGCCTTTACCGTTCCAAGTGGCGCTCTGAAAGTTAGCGTTTCCTGCAGGCCCATCTGAGGATTCCTTCGCCAAATCAATGTCATACAACATAGCGCGAAATAGCACCTGAAGCTAGCGCTTGATCGGTCGCAAGATCCTACCAGTAGAATTCGTAGGCGAAAATTTGCAAAAGCGATGGGATTTCCGATCGCCGTCAGCTACCGGTTGTTCTTCTAGTGTTCCTACCTGACTGCTTGAATCTCGACTTGTAGAAGAGCACATTAAACGCGAAAGCCCCGCCGGTTCAGGGCGGGGCTACGCTAGGACACGATGATGCAGACTTGGGACACACCAAAGATAGCGTTCGCTAGCGATCGGTGCAAGACCCTGTTCGTCCTCCTGGCATACAGCCGGGGCACGAGTAATGGGCATCTTCTCCGAGTGGCAACCTCAGTATGCCGAGCGCGGCATTGCCACCTTCCCAGTCCTTATCGAGGGTAAGGACAAGCGACCAGCTTCTAAAGGATGGCAGAATGTCGGGCGACCTGGCTCTCGTGCTTTGGCCGAGAAATTCCGGGACTGCAACGCATTCGGCATTAACCTGAAAGCCAATCGCTTCGTTGTTCTGGATGTAGATACGCCTGACGAACGCGTTCTGGCGGATGCGCTGAGTAAGTTCGGCCACACCCCGTTTGTGGTCCGCACAGGCTCCCGCAACCACCAGGCTTGGTATCGAGGTGCTGGCCAAAAACGCAGCATCCGACCTGATCCGTCCAAGCCGATCGACATCCTTGGGGATGGATTTGCTGTTGGAGCGCCTTCCTTGGGAGCCAAAGGGCGATACGAGATCATCAGCGGGAGCTTGGACGATCTGGCAGCGTTGCCGCCGATGCGGTCTGCTTCGGAAGCTGCAACTCAACCGACTAAAGCTGGACCGCAAAGCCCGAAGGTGGGTGAGGGGCAGAGAAGCGACACGCTGTTCCGAGCCTGCATGAAGGCAGCCAGCAAATGCTCGACTGAGGAGGAACTGATAGCGTTCGCCACAGGCTTCTCTGAAGAGAACTTCAATCCTCCGCTCTCTACCGGCATCGTACTAAAGACTGCGCGGTCCGCTTGGGGCTACGAGGAAATCGGTGAGAACAAATTCGGGCGAGGTCGCGAGGTAAGCCTCCCCAACGACTTCATCCTGAAATACGCCGCCTCTTACCCCGACGCCTTCGCACTGCTGCTGATCCTACGGGCCAACCATTGGGGGCGAACTGAGTTTGTGCTGTCCAGAGCTATGGCCGGTTCGATGAAGTGGACGTTGCCGCGTTGGCGAGCTGCCCGTGATTTCCTCGAACAGGTGGGGGAAATTCACTGCACTCATTCTGGTGGTCAAGGGGCGAACGATCCGCCGCGCTTTGAATGGACTTCGAAGGGGTGTGAAATCGTACCCCAATAAGAAACATACACCCCTCTCTCTCTTCTCTTTCGTTCTATTCCCTCATCTGGCAATGGCCCATCGAGCCGCCTTAGGCGGCTCGTGGTCTGTTTGCCCACCAGACAGACAGACCGCGTCAAGCGAGCATCCCACTATCGCAACGCATCAAAGGCCGCTCAGCCTGTCGGCCGGCCAGCAGCGCGGAGAGCCTTCCGCTGGTTGGCCACAGTAAAGGGCCGAACGCCTAGCATCTCAGCGACCTCGGTATCGGTGCGCCCTTCGTTCAAAAGACGATGCATCTCAGCCAAGCCCTCGGGCGTCATCCTGCGCCCTTTCCCATCGCCTGTGGTCCACTGGCTTGAGGGAGGCGCCAAAGGCGTCGACCCCTTGGGCTTATGGCCTCCGAACATGTCGGGTTGTCGAGGATCGGTTTCCGCCGCAGCCACAGATGGAGGCGAAGCTGCAGACTCTGCCCCGCCGCCCACCTGGGCTAGACGTGCATCAAGTTCAGCCACGCGTGCTTCTAGGCGATCAAGCCTATCCAGCATGAAGGCCGACTGAGGATCTTCAGCCTCGGTCTTCATCCACCTTTTGAGTCGGCCCGCGAAGTCGTCTTCCTCCCGCAGCTTCCGGGCGATACGGAGGATAAGCTCCTTGTCCTCGGACGGAATCCGAACGTTGACCTGCCCGTGTTCGACCATGCGGAAGCTCCTGGAAATCCCTGCTAGGATTTTCTAGCACATGCTAGCAATGCGGTGGAAGGGAGCGCGCCTGTGATTTGCGCTTACGAGGGCACGGAACTGTCCCCTGCTCTTCTCTGAACCTTCATCGATGCTATTCCTGAAAGAGGATTCTTATTGGATTGGTTTTTGGGCGTCAGGAGTGTCACCCCTGGTTTCTCAGGACTAAAGACGGTCTTGAAGGGCTGAAAGGGCTGCATAATCGCAGCCGGCTTCTCAGCCAGCCAGCGAGCCAGACCCTTCGCCTCTTCGAAGAACGGCAGCACCTTCTCCGTGATCCGCACCGTGAGGCCGAGATGAAGGCCACGGGCATTCCGGCGCGTCTCCAGTTCGACATAGCCGAAGCGCACGAGATCCACGAGGTAGCGGCGGATCGTGCGGGCCGAGCGCGCCATCACGGCGCCCATTGTGCCCTTGGTGATGGTCGTCTCCCTGCCCTTGCCGCATCGAGCGCGGAGCACCTGCAGGAAGGCCTTGGCGTTCGGTGTCAGCCGATCGTCGCGTGCAGCCGTCGTCGCCATTGGCTGGGCATACTGGCGACTATCAGCTGGTGAGGGCCGGGTATGGCGAGGCCGGGGCACCCCTGCTCGCTTTTGAGCAAGGGGGGTGTCCTTAGATTTGAGGACACCCCCAATGGTAGCCGATCGGCGTGAAGCCTCGGCCCGAGAGATCAAGCCGGCCGCATGGTCGCGCCAGATCGCGGCGCGAGCCAAAAAGTCGGGGTGCGGCCCCAGCGTTTCGTTCGGGAACGCTGGGAGCGAAAGCTGCTCGGAGAGGGCGCGAGAGTCCACCGCCTGCCCCCCCTCAAGCTGAGGACGCACCAAGCCCGCTCGCGCTCCAAACATGGGCGCGCGGTATCGTTCTGCCGTCACTGGTCTCTCCTGCGCGAAGGCAAAGCGAGGCCGTGGCGGGAAGCCGCGATTTCATTTGACGATGAGGTCAGAGGGGCCTAAATCTGAGGGCAACCACGCGCATCAGATCAGGCTCCAGGCGGCTCCCGCTTCGGGGCCTTTTCTATGCCTATGGCGTCTCCGCGATGGTGAAGGTGCCCGTCATCACGCGGCGCTCTGACCGAGCAACGCGAGGTCGGACGGGGTGATATTTTCCGAGCGGGTCTTCGCGATCAGCACGCGCAGAACCTCGGATCGGGATGCAGCGCCGAGCGTCACCTTGAGGCGGTCCAGTTCGGCAATCTCGCTTTCGTGGAGCACGGCTTCGACCG
>NZ_CP006375.1:0-2500 GCF_001442755.1 Aureimonas sp. AU20
CGCATCTCTTTTCCCCAGAGCACCCGTTTTTTCTTGTTTTTTCTTGTTTTTAGAGGGAAATTTCTTTTTAAAATCAGATACTTGACCCCCCCTATTCTCCCTTTTTCCGGGTTTATTCTCCCTTTTTCCGGGTTTCATCTCCCTTTTTCCGGTCGTTTTCCACAGAGCGCCCCGTCCAAAAACCCTCTATTCTCCCCTTTTAAAATGAGGGGAGAATGACCCGGACCATGGGAGAAAAGACCGTTCAAAGCCTTGAGAATCTTGGTTCGGGATCATTGACGCCGACTTTGCCCGAACGCCTGTCCGGCGAGCGCTGGATCTCGATGCACAATGCGCTGAACCGGGCGGGGCACGGTCTCACCTTGTCGGAAAAGCGCATCGTCGCGACGGCCGCCTCCAAGCTCGGCAGCTACCGGCGACTGGGACCAGGCGAGGTGCCGGTGACGCGGATCACCGCGGCCGAATATGCCGAGGCCTTTGAGGTCGACATGACGACCGCCTACGAGGCGCTGCAGGGCGCCGCCCGGGCCTTGTTCGGCCGCTCCATCACCTTCTATGAGGCGGCTCATCGACGCCGCGGCAAGCCGGTGGAACCGACCAAGGTCCAGATGCGCTGGGTGGGAGCGGTCAAATATCACAGTGGCGAGGGCTGGGTGGAGCTGCACTGGTGGCCGCCGCTGCTTCCCTACCTCACGGGGCTGCGCAAGCAGTTCACGAGCTATCAGCTCAAACAGGCCTCAGCGCTGCGCTCGGCCTATTCCTGGCGCCTTCTCGAGCTACTGACGCGCTTCGAGGCGACCGGGAGGGCGGAATACGCGATCGAGGACTTCGCGCTCTCCATGGACGCCACGGAAAAGCAGCGAGCCGATTTCGGAAAGCTGCGCACCAAGATCTTGGAGCCAGCGGTGCGCGAGCTCTGCGAGAAGGACGGATGGCGGATCGACTGGAAGCCGGTGAAGGCGGGGCGGCGCGTGGTGAAGCTGCGCTTCGCCTTTAGCCGGGACGCGCAGGGCCGCCTGTTCGAGTGACGCTTGGCTTCACCCGGACGCGACGGCGGGATGGGACGAGGCAGCCGTCACGCGAGACGCGGAAGGCGGGATTTTGTGACGGGGCTCGGCGCCGACCACCCATCCGGGACAGGCGCGGTGGCTTTGAGCGAAGCCAGATGCCAGGCGAAGAGCATGATCGAATAGAAAGACCGTAGAGAGGCCGGATGAGTCTTTGGCTAGTTTGGTAGCCAAAAACAGCACGTCGCTCACCTACGGGCTTTCTCGTGGATCTGAGAGCCTATTCGTTGGGTGAAAGAGAGCTGGCAGATAGAAGCTGGGAGGAGGGGCGGAAGGCAAAGGCCGCCGATCGCTGAAACGAGCGCCGGCGCTGGCAGGCGCAGCCGAGCTCGAACTCCGAGACCCAGACAAGCAAAAACCCCCGCCTCGGGAGAGAACGGGGGTTTTTTGAAGGAAGGAAGAGAAGAAGATGCGATTGGCAGACCTGGCAGCGACCGACTTTCCCGCGTCTTAAGACGAAGTATCATGGGCGCTGAGGCGTTTCACGGCCGAGTTCGGAATGGGATCGGGTGCAGCCACCTCGCTATAACCACCAGGTCGGCCAATCGCATCATGCTGGAAGCTGTGTCTCGAAGAAGAAGCCCTTTCATCCCGGCAAGGCCTGGGATGAACATGGGCGAATGAGAACGATCAAGCCGATCGAGCTATTAGTACCGGTCAGCTTCACGCGTTACCGCGCTTCCACATCCGGCCTATCAACGTGGTCGTCTTCCACGGCTCTGATAGGGAATACTCGTTTCCAGGTGGGTTTCCCGCTTAGATGCCTTCAGCGGTTATCCCGTCCATACATAGCTACCCTGCACTGCGGCTGGCGCCACAACAGGTCCACCAGAGGTATGTCCATCCCGGTCCTCTCGTACTAGGGACAGATCCTGTCAATATTCCTGCACCCACGGCAGATAGGGACCGAACTGTCTCACGACGTTCTGAACCCAGCTCACGTACCGCTTTAATTGGCGAACAGCCAAACCCTTGGGACCTGCTCCAGCCCCAGGATGCGATGAGCCGACATCGAGGTGCCAAACAACCCCGTCGATATGGACTCTTGGGGGTCATCAGCCTGTTATCCCCGGCGTACCTTTTATCCGTTGAGCGATGGCCCTTCCACGCGGGACCACCGGATCACTATGACCGACTTTCGTCTCTGCTCGACTTGTCTGTCTCGCAGTCAGGCGGGCTTATGCCATTGCACTCGACGACCGATTTCCGACCGGTCTGAGCCCACCATCGCGCGCCTCCGTTACTCTTTGGGAGGCGACCGCCCCAGTCAAACTACCCACCATACACTGTCCCGGATCCGGATAACGGACCGCGGTTAGACATCCATGACGATAAGGGTGGTATTTCAAGGATGGCTCCACGCGAGCTGGCGCCCACGCTTCAAAGCCTACCACCTATCCTACACATGCCGACACGAATGCCAGTGTAAAGCT
>NZ_CP006375.1:7500-9393 GCF_001442755.1 Aureimonas sp. AU20
GCCTTTGTTTTTCATGAGTTTAGTGACAATAAAAATGGCCAGCCGTCATCGCAGCGTTCGTGAAAGAACACCGTGCAATAGGCCTACGAGGCTGAGATTCTGCCGAAGACGTCGCTTTAGCGGCGTCGCCATTCCGTTCTGTTCGGTTCGGGATGGGTTTGGGGGCGGTTTGGAGGGCAAATTCGGGCTGGTTTAGACTCCACGAAGTGCCTCGAAGAGCTTCGCGCTTCCTTTCTAGGAGGAATCCTATTCGTGGGGGACGCTTCTTTGCCCCCTGTCGAACGCGACCCTTTCTCGATCCAGAGCTGCCATTCCTGCGAGCGGATCGTGACGATGTTGGGCAGATTCTTCTGACCTGGCCGGGGTCGACGCGTGACCTCAATAAGCTCCATGCGCTCGGCGATCCGGAGCGCCCTTTTGGCGCTGGTGCGGGAGATGCCGGCGAGCCCGGCGAGCGCGCCGATCGGACGGGCACAGTGGCCCCGCTTCCGGATCTCCTGAACGACGATCGCCAGAAGCGCCCGCTCGCTTTCCGTGAAGCGGCTTGCGAGCGCCGGCGGCATGGCGCCGGACGAAGCACAGCACCGCCGGCGAAGGATCGAGGCGGCGCGATCGGGAGAGCATTGGTGGCGGCGCGGCTGTGAGAAGGGTCCGATAGGAGGTGGGAAGGGGCGTGACGGCGGTATCAAGCTGGGATGGCCTCGGCCTTTGGGCCGGCGCAGCTGGATCGCGGCGTAGAGCTCGCTGGCTTCGTCATCCGTCAGATGCGCCTCGGCCCAAACCGCCGTGACCTGTTTGAAGAGGGCATCGAGGGTGGCCACTGAGGCCGAAGTGATCATCTGGGCAAGAATGGAACGGATCACGGCACAGAACTCCTGTGAGCCGGATCGGACCGTGAAAGCGACGTGCATCTTCGGGTCGGGGTTTACGCAAAACCCGTTGACGACGTTCCGACGATGTGGGAGCCTGAACACCGTTTGGGGGTGTCTTTTTCAGGCTCCTTATCTATTGGCGGCCTCGAAGTTCCAGCTTCGGGGCCGTTCGCTTTTTAGATCCTACTGCGGCGGCCAAATTCTTAACGCTCCAAGGAGTCGCGTTAACATCTCCATTTGGCGGATGCTCGCTGACAGAGTCAAACGAAAGCCGGTCTTCAGCCGCGCACGGCCCCCAGGAGGCGTGCCAAGAAGCCGTTTCGATCTCCCTGTTCGTCCCTTGCCGGCGCGGCCGTGACCGGCCTCTCATGCGTGATAGCGAGCCTCTGTGCCTGTTCGCGCCAATGTTCGCGCTCCTGCCGTAGCTCGGTCGCACGCTCCCGCTCCGTTGCCAGCAACGTTTCAAGATGTCCGACCGTGAGACGAAGCGTAATCGCCTCCTGTAACGCCTTGGCATCCATATCGGCGTAACCAGACCCCGTTTCGGATCGCATCGCCGTTTCAGCGGGCGGCGTTTCCCGCGTTGCGGCGAGGTAGCGGTCGAGTTCCGACGGCTCGATCCGGAAGGTCCCGTCGTCGAGACGCGTGGCCGAGATCTTGCCGCTTTTCACCGCGCGCCAGATCGTGGGCTTGGTCTTGCCGGCAACCTCGGCTGCCGTTGCGAGCGTGTAGGACATGGCGCAACGCCTCGTGTTCGATCGTATCGCGTACCGTATCGGGCGAATGGTTAAGGGCGACTTAACCATTCGCCCGATACGGTACGCCCCAGAGCTCGCAACGCCTTCTCGATACGACCAGAAATGGCTCGATATCAGTCCGTTACGCCTCCTGGTTTATGCTGACTCTCAACCTCTCCAAGCTTTCTTCACCTGCACCTTTCTCCCTCCTTGCCCGTTGCCGTCTCGCAGCCTTCAAGCGCTGCCCTGCATGCCCGAAGAGGCGGCCTGGTCTGGCAGGAAGG